>JASFQX010000269.1:0-4075 GCA_050115215.1 Chloroflexota bacterium | reverse complement strand
GAAGGCCCGCACCACCTCGCGCGCCAGCTCCAGATGGGCGGCCTGGTCCTTGCCCACGGGCACGAAGTCGGCCTTGTAGATGGCGATGTCGGCCGCCTGCAGCACGGGGTAGTTGAAGAGGGCCAGGTTGACGTCGTCCGGCTGTGTGCGGCGCTTCTCCTTGAACGAGGGCGTGCGCTCGACCCAGCCCATGGGCGTGACCGAGGCCAGCAGCCACATCAGCTCGAGATGCTCGGGCCGGTCGGACTGACGGAAGAGCACGGCGCGCTCGGGGTCCAGCCCCAGCGCCAGCAGGCCCAGCGCCATCTCGGCCGTGTTGCGCCGGATGCGCTCGGCCTCGTGGGTCGAGGTCAGGGCGTGGTAGTCGACGATGCAGTAGATGCTCTCGAACCCGTCCTGCATGGCGATGTAGTTGCTGAAGGCGCCCAGGTGATTGCCCACGTGCGGCAGCCCCGAGGGCTGTACGCCGGAGAAGACACGGCCACTGCCGGGCTCGGGCGTGGCGCTGGTGGAGGGCTGGGCGATGGTCTCGGTCATGAGCTCACGGCTGTGGGGAGGGGTGGATGTCGGTTCGGCGGTCGTCGAGGCCCGACTCTAGCAGGCGAGCGCTGCGCTACGATCGGCACATGGATCATGATGCCCAAACGATGAGCGAACCGACATCCGCGCCTGCCTCGGCAGGCCCCCGCCTTGCCCTCTTCGGCCTGGGTACGGTGGGCACTGCCGTTGCCGGCCGCCTGCTGGACCCCGACTGGCGTGCCGCGGTGGCCGCTCGCGGGCATCAGCCGCCCCGGCTGGTGGGTATCGCCGACGTCGACCTCGAACGCGACCGGGGCCTGGCCATCCCGCCTGACGTGCGCCAGGTCACCGACTATGCCGAGCTGCTGGCCGACGACGTCGACGTGGTCATCGAGCTGATCGGCGGCGCCGGCGTGGCAGGAGAAGCCGTGCTGGCCGCGTTCGAGGCCGGCAAGAGCGTGGTCACAGCCAACAAGGACCTGCTTGCCCGTCGCGGCCAGGAGCTCGAGGATGCGGCCCGCGAGGCCGAGGTGGCGCTCCGCTTCGAGGCCGCGGTCCTGGCGGGCGTGCCGGTGCTGGGGCCGCTCGTGCGCGAGCTCGGGGCGGCCCGGGTGAGCGAGATGCGCGGCATCTTCAACGGCACCACCAACTACATCCTCAGCACCATGGCCGCGGACGCCCGTGAATACGACGAGGTCCTGCGCGAGGCGCAGGCGCGTGGCTACGCGGAGGCGGATCCCGTCAGCGACGTGGAGGGCTTCGATGCTGCCTACAAGCTCGTGCTGCTTTCCCGGCTGGCCTGGGACGGCTGGATCCCGGTCGACGACGTGCGCCGCAGCGTGCCCACGGTGGGCGCGGAGCCGGCCGACGGCATCACCGGCGTGAAACGCAGCCACATGGGCGTCGCTGCCCGTCTCGGCCTCAGCCTCAAGCTGGTGGCCCGCGCGGAGCGCAGCGCCGACGGCGTCCGCGGCTCGGTCACACCCATGGCCGTCGCCGCCGGCTCGCCGCTGGGCGCGACCGGCGGGGTCACCAACCTGGTGGAGATCACGGCCGACCCCGTCGAACGCGTGTCCATGGCCGGGCCGGGGGCGGGTGGGCCGCCCACCGCCAGCGCCATCCTGGCTGACGTGCTGGCGCTCGGGGCCGCCGCCGGCTCGACCTGGGACGGCTTGACGGCGGCCTCGAAGCTGGCCATCGAGGACGACCTGGCCGGCGAGCAGGGCTGGCTGGTCGTGGTCGAGGGCGTGGGCCAGGCGGGCTTCCCCGAACAGGTCCGGGAGCTGGCGCTGGCCGCCACCGACGAGGGCTTCGTCAGCCGTCCCACGACGCTCACGGCGTTGACCGGGAGGCTGGGCCTGTTCGACCGGGCGCTGACGCTGTACCCGGTCCTCGCGGATGCCTAGGCCGTGCGCATGAGTCAGGTCCTCCAGGCGCGACGTCTCGAGCAGCCCGTTCTCGGCCGGCGACCACGCCTCATGGAGCGCTACGCCGACTTCCTGCCCCTCACCGAGGCCACGCCACCACTCGGCCTGGGCGAGGGCTTCACCCCGCTGGTGCAGACATGTGGTCTGGGCCAGGCGCTGGGACTGCCGCGCCTGCACCTCAAGGTCGAGGGCCAGAACCCCACCGGTTCGTTCAAGGACCGGGGCATGGTGGTGGCCGTAGCCAAGGCCATCGAGGGCGGCGCCCGGGCCGTCATCTGCGCGTCCACCGGCAACACCAGCGCCTCCGCCGCGGCCTACGCGGCAGCCGCCGGCATCGAAGCCGTCATCGTCCTGCCTCGGGGCAAGATCGCGGCCGGCAAGCTGCTCCAGGGCCATGCCGCCGGCGCCCGTGTCGTGGCCGTCGACGGCAACTTCGACGACGCCCTCAGGGTGGTCCGGGCCATGACCGCGGAGCGGGATGCCGAGTATCCCGTCGAGCTGGTGAACTCCGTCAACCCCTACCGGCTGGAGGGCCAGAAGACCGCGGCCTTCGAGATCTGCGAGGACCTCGGAGGTGCGCCCGACTACCTGGCCATCCCGGTCGGCAACGCCGGCAACATCAGCGCCTACTGGAAGGGCTTCAAGGAGTACCGCGACGTCGGCCTGGTGGAGACCGCTCCGAAGATGCTCGGCTTCCAGGCCGAGGGGGCCTCGCCCCTGGTGCTGGGCCACGACGTCGAGGAACCCCACACCGTCGCCACCGCCATCCGCATCGGCAAGCCCGCCAGCGGCCACCTGGCGCTGGCGGCCAGGGACGAGTCGGGCGGGCTCATCGAGGCCGTCAGCGATGAGGAGATCCTGGCCGCGTACCGTGACATCGCCCGTCTCGAGGGCATCTTCTGCGAGCCGGCCAGCGCCGCCTCGGTGGCCGGCCTGCGCAAGATGGCGGCGGCTGGACGGATCGATCCCGAGGCCACCATCGTGGCCGTGCTCACGGGCGTGGGCCTGAAGGACCCCGATACCGGCAGGCGGCTGGTGGACCCGATGCTCGAGGCCGAACCCACGCTCGAAGCCGTGCGCAACGCCCTCGGCTGGTGAGCGCGCCGCGCTCCGCAGCCGAGCTGGTAGGCCGTCGCGTCGTCGTGGACGTGCCCGCCACCAGTGCCAACCTCGGTGCCGGCTTCGACGCCCTGGCCCTCGCTCTGGACCTGGCTACCGTCATCGAGGTGCGGGCCGTGGCGCCCGAGACCGAGCCCGCCTTCCAGGTGGACGTCGAGGGCGAGGGTGCAGGACAGCTGCCGAGCGGCCGGCGCAATCGCTTCGTCAGCGCACTGCTGGACGGCATCGAGGCCACCGGCGTCGACCCTGAGGGTGCCGGATGGCATGTGCACATGGACAACCGCATCCCCGTGACACGCGGACTCGGGTCGTCCGCCTCCGCCATCGTGGCGGGGCTGGTGGCGGCCGATGCGCTGCTGGGCGGGGCGCTCGGGCCGCAGCGCATGCTCGAGTTGGCGACCGAGGCCGAGGGCCACGCCGACAACGCGGCCGCCGCCATCTACGGCGGGCTCTGCGTGGTGGGCGACGTGGAGGGTACGCCGCGGGCGATCCGCCTGGAACCGCCGAAGGACCTGCTGGCCGCGCTCTACATCCCCGACAAGCAGCTCTCCACGGCCGCTATGCGGGAGGCGCTGCCAGCGACCGTGCCCTTCGCCGATGCAGTCCACAACGTGGGCGCGGCCAGCCTGGCCGTGGCCGCCCTCAGCCAGGGCCGGCTGGACCTGCTGGGCGCGGCTCTGGTCGACCGACTGCACCAGCCCTACCGGGCAGGCGCCTACCCCGAGCTGCCGCAGCTGATCGAGGCCGCGCTGGCCGCCGGGGCCAGGGGGGCCTGCCTGTCGGGGGCCGGCCCCACGGTCATCGCCTTCAGCGAGGACGTGGCCGCTGCCGCCACCATCGCGGCGGCCATGGAACGCCGGGCCCAGTCACTGGGCTTGTTCGGCCGGGCGGCCGTGCAGGCCGCACGCGCGGAAGGCGCGCGCGTCATCGCGGGCGCCGACGGCCGGCGCCTCAGCAGTTCGCCGGCACTCACGTAAACTCGCGTCATGTCTCGACTCATCGTCCAGAAG
>JASFQX010000268.1:0-4084 GCA_050115215.1 Chloroflexota bacterium | reverse complement strand
CGACCAGTCGGAGCTGGTGGCCGTCTTCGGCGGGGCGGTGCTGGCCGCAGCCTTCGGCTTCATCGATGACCGCTGGCAGATCTGGGCTCGCTGGCAATTCCTGCTGCAGGTGGTGCTGGCGCTCTTCGCCATCTGGCTGGGCCTCTCCATCGTCGAGATCAACAACCCGCTCGACTTCCTCGGCTTCCTCGATACCGATACGCTCACCTTCGCTGGTATCGGCGCCGGCATCGTCACCGCCCTCTGGATCGTGGGCATGATCAACAGCATCAACTTCGTCGATGGGCTCGACGGGCTCTCTACGGGCGTGGCCATCATCGCCGCGCTCACCCTGGGCGTCGTGTCCCTGGGATTCGAGTCTTCATACCAGCCCGTCGTGGCCCTGCTGTGCGTGCTGCTGGCGGGATCGCTGCTGGGCTACCTGCCCTGGAACTTCTACCCGGCCAAGGTCTTCATCGGCACCACCGGCGTGATGGTCATGGGCTACCTGCTGGCCGTGCTGGCCATCCTCGGCTCGGCCAAGATCGCGGCCGCCCTGCTCATCCTGGGGGTGCCCATCATCGACACCTTCTGGATCATCGCCCGCCGCGTGGCCAGCGGACGCTCGCCCTTCACCCCCGATCGCGGCCATTTCCACCATCGCCTGCTGGACCTGGGGCTGTCGCACAGGGGCGCCGTGCTCCTGATCTACGCCCTCACCGTCGGCCTGGCCGTGCTGAGCCTCGTCCTCGCCGGTGGCTCCGGCCCGCTCTACGCCTTCATGGCCGTGGTCATCGTCTCGGGCGTGGGGTTGCTGCTGCTGACGTTCCGCTCGACCGGCAGGGACGTGGCGCTCGAGGCCAGCGCCTACCCCGATGCCGAGTACCCGCCGACGGCGGTCCTGGCTGCGACGCAGCCGCCCCCCGAGCCCGATGCTGCCGAGGCTGATGGCGCCTCCGACGCTGACGCCCCGCGGAGCCCCTGAGGCGTCCTGCTATACTCCACGCCGCCCCAGACGGGCACCAAGGAAGGTCACGGGAAGGCAGTCGGATACCTCGCCCTGTTCACAGAGATCGGGCTCATCCTGTTCGTGACCACGCTCGGCGGCGCGCTCGCTGGGCGCTGGCTGGACCAACAGCTCGGGACGTATCCGTTCCTCCTGGTCACAGGCTTCATCCTCGGTGTCGTCCTCGGGGCGCTGGCCGACTGGCGACTCGTCAGCCGGTTCCTGGAGAATCTGAAGGACTCATGAGACGCGCCCCGCGGGTGCGTCGGACGCAGGAGTGAGCGTGGCAAGCGAGCCAGCCGAGCAGGGTCAGTCGACGGCCCCCGAGCAGCCCGACGAGCGGCTGATCATGGGCCTGAAGCCGCGCACCCTCGGGCTCATCGTGGCCGGCCTCATCCTGGTGGTGGTCATCGACCTCTTCGCCTTCCTGCTGGTCCCGCCCTTCGACCCGGAGACGGGGGCCGACTGCGCCATCAGCGAGTCGACCTGCCTCATCAACGGCACGCTCCACTTCCCGGCCCCGCACGTGGTCTGGGACTCCGGCCTGACCATCCTCGGTCAGGAGATCAGCATCACCGACACCCTCTTCACGATGATCCTGCTCACCGCGTTGCTGCTGGTGGCGATGTGGTTCGTGGGCCGCGGGCACAGGCAGATCCCGGGGCTGGCGCAGAATTTCGTGGAGTGGGCGTACGAGTCGCTGGCCAAGTTCGGGCGCGGCATGGGTGGCTCGCGGGCGAACCCCTACATCCCCATCTTCGCCGCCTTCTTCGTCCTCATCCTGACCTTCAACTGGAGTGGCCTCGTTCCGCCCATCGGCCTGGTGGAGGGGTTGCGTGCCCCGACCAGCGACCTCAACGTCACCATCGGCCTGGCCATCGTGGCTTTCCTCTTCTTCCAGTGGCAGGGCTTCGCACGCCTGGGCGGAGGCGGCTATCTGTCCAAGTTCTTCCCTTTCTACGAGTTCAGGAAGGGCATCGGCGTGGGCTTCATCGCCCTCTTCGTCGGCTTCATCGAGCTCATCCTCGAGTTCATCAAACCCGTCACGCTGTCCGTCCGACTCTTCGGCAACATCTACGGTGGTGAGGTCGCGCTGGCCGTCATCACCAGCCTGGCCATCGCCATCATCCCCGTCGCCATCTACGGTCTGGAGATCATCCTGACCTTCGTCCAGGCGCTCATCTTCAGCACGCTCGCGCTCGTCTTCACGCTCATCGCCACCGAGTCCCATCATCAGGAGGAGGGGCACGTGGGCGAAGAGATGGTCGAAGCGGCGCACTCCCACCCACCCACCCAGCCGGTACCCGCCGGCGACTAGCCCAGCGATCGACGCGGAGCCACGTGCCCGACGGATCGGCAACTCAGCCCTCAGGAGGAAGTCCAGGATGCAAGCGTCAGCCCAAGCGGTATCCCAGGTAGCAGCGTCGGAGGTCGGGAGCCGTCGGTTCCGGCTGGGACCCATCCAGCTGCTGCTGGCCATCGTCATCGCGTTCGTCGCTCTCAGCGCCGTGGCCGCGCCGACGTTCGCGCAGGATGAGGGCACCACCGAAACGACCGCTGCGGCGGAGGAGACGGCCGAGAGCGCCGGCCAGCCGGTGGACCTGGCGCCCCTCGGTGCCGGCATCGCCATCCTCTCCATCATCGGGCCGGCCCTCGGCATCGGCATCCTCGCCGGCATGTCCTCGAGCGCCATCGGTCGCAACCCCGATGCCGGTGAGCAGATCCGCTCCCTGGCCGTGCTGATGGCCGCGTTCGCCGAAGGTCTTGGCGTCATCGCGCTGGTCGTCGGCTTGCTCATCGCCCTGCTCTAGCGCGGGGCACGAGCACCACCCATGGAAGTCCTGGCGCTCGCCCAGTTCGCGGGTGAGCACGTCGCCACGTTCGACGCGAGCAGCGCTGAAGGCGGTGGGCTGTCGATCAACTTCTTCTGGATCATCGTCGCCGCGCTCAACTTCGTCATCTTCGCGCTCATCGCCTACCGCATCGTGCTCATGCCCGTGGGCCAGCGGCTGGAGGACCGGCGCGAGCGCATCGAGCAGGGGCTCAGGGACGCTGACGCGGCACGGCGCGACCGCGAGGCCGCAGCCGACCAGCGGCAGGGCATCCTCAACGAGGCCCGCCGCGAGGCCGGCGAGATCGTGCAGCACGCCCAGAAGGTCGCTGATGACGAGCGCGCCAAGGGTCTGGCAGACACGCAGGCCGAGATCGAGCGCCTGCGCGAGCGGGCGCTGGCCGAGATCGACACCGAACGCAAGCGCGCGCTGGCTGACGTGCGCAGCCAGGTCGCCGACCTGGCCCTGCTGGCTGCCGGCAAGGTCGTGGGCGAGACCATGAGCAGCGAGCGCGAGAAGCGTCTGGTGGACGAGTTCCTGACGCAGGTCGCGGCCGAGGCCCCGGTCGGGGACGAGCGCAACTGATGACCCGGCGCAGGGTGACTGGCCGATGCCGCTGAACCGCAGCAACGCTCGCCGCTACGCGGAGGCCGCCTTCGAGATCGCCGAGCGCGACGACTCGATGGAGGGCTGGCTGGCGGCGCTGGCGGTCGCGGAGGCGCGCCTCGTCGAGCCCCAGGTCATGCACCTGCTCTCCAACCCCGCCATCCCCGGCGTCAGCCGCGAGGAGGCGCTCGCACGCATGCTGGGCAAGGACGTCACCGGCCCGCCGCGCAATCTGCTCTCGCTCATGGTCCGCCGTGGACGGTTCGAGCTGCTGCCGGCGGTCATTCGCGAGTTCACCCGCCTCTACCGACAGCGCGAGGGCATCGTGGAGGCCACCGTCACGGCGGCGGTCGACCTCGACGAGGCCGAGCTCTCGACGCTGCAGGAACGGCTCGTGGCCATCACCGGCCGCCAAATCGAGCTGCGAGCCCAGGTCGACCCCGAGCTGCTCGGGGGCGTGCAGGTCCGAGTCGGGGACCAGCTCATCGACGGCTCTGTCCGCGGTCGCCTCGAGCGACTTCGGACCGAGCTCTCCAACACCGCTATCTGACGCCGACGCCCGGAAGGAACACGCATGGCCATCCGCTCCGACGACATCACCCAGATCATCAAGTCCGCCATCGACGAGTTCGATTCAGGCGTGGAGACGCGCTCGGTCGGC
>JASFQX010000267.1:0-4100 GCA_050115215.1 Chloroflexota bacterium | reverse complement strand
TACCAGGCGCTGAAGGCGGAGAAGCAGCGCCAGCTGCAGGAATCGCGAGCCAAGCGCCGGGCTGCCAAGCAGGCTCGCAAGACCAAGCAGCAGGAGGCTGAGGCCGCCGGGCGCCGGTCGAACGACGGAGCGGCGCCGGCCAGGACGGGCGCCACGACCGATGACACCGAGCCGAACGCCGAGCCGAACGCCGAGCCGGCAGCTTCCGGCAGCGCTGAGCCGGCCGCCTCCGGCAGCGCCGAGCGCACGCCGCCGAGCGCATAGCCATGCCCATGGGCGGTCGACTGGGAGGTCTGCGCGACTCGCTGACCGGGCGCAAGTCCACGGCTCCGTCGGGGCCGGAGCCGATGACCGCACGAGCCGTATCCGTCGGATCATGCGGGACGTCCAGGGTCGTCACCGTGCTGGGCATGCACCGCAGCGGCACCAGCAGCCTCGTGGGCAGCCTCGAGGCGGCCGGTCTGCCGCTGGGCGAGGTCCAGACGAGGGTGGCCAAGGCCAACCAGAAGGGCCACCGTGAGCCGAGCGAGCTGATCGCCCTGCACGAGGACGTGCTCATCTCCAGCGGTGGCGCCTGGCACCTGCCGCCCGCCGAGGTGCGCTGGTCGGACAAGCAGCGCCAGCGGCGCGACGCCTTCATCGCCTCACGCGCGGACCTGCCGCTGTGGGGCTGGAAGGAGCCACGCACGCTGCTGGTGCTCGACGGCTGGCTGGAAGCGCTGCCCGGTCTCGAGATGGTGGCCACGTTCCGCCACCCCGCGGTGGTCGCCCGCTCGCTGCAGCGGCGCCACGGCAGCGATTCGGTCGAGATGTGGCTCGAGCTGTGGCGGGCCTACAACACCCGCCTGCTGAAGCTGGTGGAGGCCCGCGGCTTCCCGATCATCGACTTCGACCTGCCCGAGGATGGGTACGAGGCTCGCCTGCGTTCGATCGTGACCGAGCTGGACCTCCCGCAGGCCGGGAGCATGAGCTCGTTCTTCGACGGCTCGCTGCGCCAGTCGCAGAAGCAGGCCCCAACCGATGCGACGCTGCCGCCCGAGGTCCGGCGGACGTACGAGCAGCTCGTGGGCATCGCGGCCGCGCAGGCTGCGTCGAGCTGATGCGCGAGCGCGCCTCAGCTGATTCCCGCGCGCGCCTCAGCTGACGTTCGCGCGCGCCTCGCCGCCGCGGTAGAGCGCTGCGGTCCGCTGGGCGATGGGCCCCCACTCGATGGTCTCGGCGAACGCGCGCGCCTGCTGTCCCATGGCCGCGAGGTCGGCCTCGGCCGCCTCGCGTAGCGCCCCGGCCAGAGCCCCCTCGGCATCCGGGTCGTAGAGGAAGGTCGCATCCGGTGGGAGCGTGCTCGGCAGGCAGCCCATGGCCGGGGCGATGACGGGCCGGCCGTGGCTGAGGGCGAGGATGGCGCTGCCGGAGGTGAGGATGTCGCGGAACGGCAGCACGACCGCGTCGGCGGCGCGCAGCGTGCGCGAAAGCTCTTCTTCCGGCAGCCGGTCGAGCTGGAGCACGATGCGCCGGTCCTCCGCGGCCAGCTTCTCCAGCTGCCGTCCCAGCTTCCTGGGTAGCGGCTTGCCGGCGATGAGCAGCCGGTCATCCGGCCGCAGCTCCTCGACGCTCATGAAGGCATCGAGCAGCTCACCGACGTTCTTGTAGCCGCGGATGGATCCAACGAAAGCGAAGACGGTACCCCCGTCAGGCAGCCCCAGGGCGCGCCGGGCAGCAGCCTGGTCGGCATCGACGTCGTACTGGCGCACGTACGAGCCATGGGGCAGGACATGCATCCGCGCTCGCGCAGCCGGGCTCGGCTGGTACAGCTCCACGAGCGCATCGCGCGCGTACTCGCAGTGGAGGATGATCGCGTCCGCCTGTTCGAGGATGCAGCGATGGGCAGCAGCGTCGTTGGCGTCCTCGCCGGAGGCCTCGTGGCCCTTGAGATTGTGCACGGTCCAGACGAGGCGGACGCCGAGCGCCTTGAGCAGGCGCAGCTGCCACCCGAACCAGCGCACCCTCCAGCTGGACGGAGTGCCCCGGCTGCCGCCGAGGAACTCGTGGATCCAGTGGAGGTGGACCACGTCTGGCCGGCCCTGCGACCACCAGGTACCCAGGATCGGCGCCCGCTGCGACCACCGGTGCACCGCGGTGGCCTCCACGCCGGCCTCGCGCAGGGCGGACGCCAGCAGGCGCTGGTACGGGTTCCACTGGTACGACGGCAGCAGGATGGCGCGCAGCGGCGCGCCGCGTCCGGGCCCGGGCACGCTCACGTCGCTCACAACGCCAGCAGGGTCGCGGCGATGCGCTCGCCGGCGTGTCCGTCCCAGCCGGGCGGGCCATCGCCGATGCGCTTCTGGGCGCCGGCCAGGGCTCCGTCGAGCGCCGCACCGAGGCTGTCGGTGGTGACCAACCGGTTCGTACCCGCGGTGAGCGTGATGGGCCGCTCGGTGTTGGGTCGCAAGGTCAGGCAGGGCACGTCGAGGACGGTCGTCTCCTCCTGGATGCCACCCGAATCGGTGATGACCGCGGCGGCTCCGCGGACCAGCGAGAGGAAGTCGACATAGCCGAGCGGGTCGAGCAGGGTCAGGTTGTCGACCTCCGCCAACCCGGCCGCTTCCAGCATGGCCCGACCGCGAGGGTGCAGTGGCAGCACCAGCGACAGCCGGGCGGTGGCCTGGCGCAGCGCGTCGACGAGCGCGGCCGCAGCCGGGGGCGTGTCCACGTTGGCCGGGCGGTGCAACGTGGCCACCGCGTAGGGTGGCTCGATGCCCAGGGCGGCCTGCACCGGCCGTGGGTCGAAGCGCTCGAGGTTCCTGAGCAGCGTGTCGATCATGGGGTTGCCCACAAAGACCACGCGCCGACCGCTGATGCCCTCGCGCGCGAGGTTCTGCTCGCCCTCCGGTGCGGTCACGAAGAGCGGATCGCTCAGCAGGTCGGTGACGCGTCGATTGATCTCCTCGGGCATGGTGTCGTCGAAGGAGCGCAGGCCGGCCTCCACGTGCGCCACGGGGATGACCAGCTTGGCGCAGGTCAGGGCCGCGGCCAGGGTCGAGTTCACGTCCCCGTAGACCACGACGCGGTCGGGCGCGGCAATGGTGAAGGTCTCCTCCAGGGCCACCAGCAGCGCCGCCGTCTGCTGGCCGTGGGACCCGGAGCCCACGCCCAGGTTGACGTCAGGCTCGGGCAGACCGAGCTCCTCGAAGAAGACCTCCGACATGGCCCGGTCGTAGTGCTGGCCGGTATGGACCACCCGCTGCTCGGCACCGGCGGCGTCTAGCGCCCTGATGACGGGCGCAGCCTTGATGAAGTTCGGCCGCGCGCCGACGATGTGGATGAGTCCGGGCATGCCCGCAAGGATGCCATCCCCGCGAGCCGGGCGCGCCCGGTGCTAGAGTCGGCAGGCTGTGACAGGACCTGCCAACACCATCACCACCGTCGGCATCATCGGGCTCGGGTACGTGGGGCTGCCGCTCGCGACCGCGTTCGCCGAGGCCGGCCTGCACGTCATCGGCTACGACGTGGCCGAGGACAAGGTCGCGTCGCTCAACCGCGGTGTCTCGTATATCGAGGACATCCCCGATGGGCGGCTGGCGCCCCTGGTGCGCTCGGGCGCGTTCGTGGCCACGACCGACCCCGCAGGCCTGGCCGAATGCGGCGCCCAGCTGATCTGCGTGCCGACCCCGCTGGGCGAGCACCGCGAGCCGGATCTCGGTCACGTCCTCGCCGCCACGCGCACGGCCCTGGCCAATCTCGCGCCCGCAGCCCTGATCGTGCTCGAGTCCACGACCTGGCCCGGTACGACGCGGGAGGTGCTGGCGCCGATGATCGAGTCGGCCGGCCTGGGCATCGGGGAGGACGTCTTCCTGGCCTTCTCCCCGGAGCGCGTGGACCCGGGCAACACCCGCTGGGGCGTCAAGGAGACGCCCAAGATCGTTGGTGGCCTCACGCCCGCCTGTGCCGCCAGGGCCGAGGCGCTCTACGCCTCGATCTGCGACACGGTCCATCCGGTCTCGACGCCCGAATCGGCCGAGATGTCCAAGATCATCGAGAACACCTACCGGGCCGTGAACATCGCCCTCGTCAATGAGCTGGCCATGCTCGCCGATCGCATG
>JASFQX010000266.1:0-4107 GCA_050115215.1 Chloroflexota bacterium | reverse complement strand
ATGCCGAACGACATCATCAGCACCACCGATGCGGTCTTGAAGCCGATGCCGTCGATGCTGGTCAGCCACTCGCGCGCGGCCAGTGGTTCCATCTGGCCCAGGAACTCCAGCGAGTGGTCGCCGCGCGCCTCGCGGATGCGGGCCAGGGAGGCCTGGATGCGGGGCGCCTTCTGGTTGGCCAGGCCGGCCGGGCGGATGACGTCGGTGAGCTCGTCGATGGGTGCAACCTCCACGCGCATCCAGTCGGGCGGCGGGAGCCTGGACCAGCCTGTGCCGCCCCAGCCGGGGCGAGCGTCGATCGTCGGCTCGCGACCGGCCAGCGGGTCACCCTCGAGGCGGACGTGAGCGGAGGGATAGGCGCGGCGCAGATCGTCGAAGGCCTTCTCGGCGTTGATGTCGGCGGAGTTCTGGGTCAGGATCGTCAGCACCAGCTCCGACGTCGGGTCCAGCACGCGCTGCCAGACCGGCACGCCGTAGAGCGACTGGACGCCCTCGAGCACGAACTCCACGAGCCCGGGCCGTGTGGTCCCGAGCCGCCTGGCCCATGGCCTGATGGGGTCTCGTTTGCGCTTCCTGGCCGGCCGGTGCCGAGCCCTGCTACCCCTGTTCACGCCCGCAGCTCGGCGGCCAGCTCGATGAGGCCGGCCGCTCGTGCCGCCGAGCGCGCGATCGGCGCCGTGCCCGCCGCGAGGCACTCCTCCAGCGTCATCGGTCCCTCGGTCACGGGCATCGTGACCACGCCCAGGCCGTGCATGAACTCGGCCCCGTCCGGCGTCACCCCGCCACCGAAGCAGATGGTCCTGGCCCCCGCCGACCGGGCCCGCTCTGCCACGCCCATGGCGGTCTTGCCGAAGCTCGTCTGGCCGTCGACCTTGCCCTCGCCCGTGAGCACCAGGTCGGCGGAGCCGACGGCATGGTCGAAGCCGGTCAGCTCCATGACCACCTCCACGCCCGGTCGGACCTCGAAGGAAGCGAAGCGATCGGCGATCGCCAGCAGGCCGAAGATGGCGCCACCGGCGGCCCCCGCGCCAGACTCGTAGCGCAGCGGTCGGCCGAGGGCGCCTTCGACTACGTCGGCGTAGCGCCGCAGGTTGCGGTCGAGCTCGGCGACCGCCGATGGCGACGCGCCCTTCTGGGGCCCGAAGACCGCCGCTGCGCCGTGCTCGCCCAGCAGTGGGTTGGTGACGTCCGAGGCCACCGTCAGATGCACCTCCGAGAGCACCTCCGGGAGGCCGCTGAGGTCCACCGTGGCAAGCTCGCCCAGGGCCCCGCCGCCGGGCGCCAGGTCGGCCCCATTGGCCCCGCGGAAGCGCACGCCCAGTGCCTCCAGCAGGCCGGCCCCGCCATCGGTGGTGGCGCTGCCGCCGAAGCCGATGACGAGGTCGCGACAGCCCAGCCCGATGGCTGCGGCCAGGATCTGGCCGGTGCCGAAGGTGGTAGCGGCCATCGCGTCGCGCTCCGCCTCGGACACGCGCGAGAGCCCGGAGGCGGAGGCCATCTCGACCACCGCTCGATCGCCGGAGCGCAGGAAGGCCGCGGTCAGCGTCCGCATCAGGGGGTCCTTGGCCGCGACCGGGTGGCGGTCCCAACCGCCGCTGGCCTCGACCGCGTCGAGCGTGCCCTCGCCACCGTCGGCCATGGGCGTCAGGGCCACGTCATCGCGCGGCCGGATCGTCGACCAGCCCTCGGCGAGGGCCTGGGCCACCACGACCGAGGAGAACGTGCCCTTGAACGAGTCGGGAGCGACGAGCACGCGGAGGTGGCGATCGGCGGGCATGGACTCGGCTCCGGCTACTGGGGGGCGGTCTCGGGCAGGTCGCGCTTGCGCCGGTACTCCGGGATGCGCGCCATCGGCGGCCGCTCGATGTCGGCGAGGTCGATGACGTCGAGCGAGAGCTTGTGTGCCGACGATCGCGGCAGCTTCATGGACGTGCCCAGCTCGCCGATGCGGGGCGTGTGGCCGCGCTCGTCGAGCCGCTTCATGACCGCCTGCATGATGACGAAGGCCATCTTGCTCAGGCCTTCCAGGTCCTGGTTGCGGTGGTGCCGGATCTCCAGGTCCACCTGGCCCAGGCCCTCGATGCCCAGCCTGTGGGCGAGGTCGATGAGGTGGCCGATCTCCACGGCGTAGCCGGTGAAGAAGGGGATCTGCTCGAGGATCTCCCGCCTGCCGGCGTACTCGCCCGAGAGTGGCTGGATGTAGCCCGACAGCTCGGGGAAGAAGAGGTTGATCAGTGGGCGTGCGACCAGCTCGGTGACGCGGCCGCCTCCGCCTGCGGTGAGCACGCCGCCCTGCACGATCGGGCGCTGGTAGTAGGCCTTGACGTAGCCCAGGCGCGGCTCGTTCAGGAGCGGGCCCAGCGTGCCATACAGGAAACGGGGGTCCCACTCGCTGACGTCGGTGTCGCACCAGGCCACGAGGTCGCCGCTGGTCTCGTAGAGGCTCTTCCACAGCGCCTCGCCCTTGCCGCTGTAGGCGCCGTACTTGCGCAGCACCTGTTGGTGGATGACCACGCGTGCGCCTTCATCCTCGGCGATGCGGCGGGTCTCGTCCGACGAATCCGAGTCGATGACCAGCAGTTCGTCGACGAGCGGCACGACCTTCATCAGCTCGCGCCTCGCGCTGCGCACGATGGGCCCGATGGTGGCGGCCTCGTTGAGCGTGGGCAACACCGCCGAGATGGTCAGCCCGCGCTTCTCCTTGAGCTCGACCAGGCGCTTGAGGTCGCGGAACTCGGTGTAGTCGAACGAGGACTCGCCGAACCAGCGGTCGACCTTGGCCGGCAGGCTCCGCAGCGAGGCCGCCGCCTGCTCGGCTGCCTCCATCGAGTCCTCCTGCTTGGCACGCTCGACGAAGGTGGCGCGGGTGGGCACGTCACGGGTCTTGACCACGATGACCGTGGGCCTGGCCTCCTGGGCCACGTGCTCCACGAGCTGGCCGAAGAGCGGTGCTCCGGGGGAGTCGATGGCCGTGGCCGTGGCGCCCATGATCACGATCTGGGCGTCCTCGGCCTCGTCGAGGATGGCCTCGGTCACGTCCGTGCCCTCGACCACCTTGGCCGCGTCGGCTCGACCGGTGTGCCGCTCGACGAAGAGCCCGAGGTTGCGCGCGGCCCGCGACTTGATGGCCTGGTCGAGGTCGGGGGCGACCACGTGCAGCACGTCGAGATGAGCCCCGAAGGCGTCCGACAGGGCCGAGGCATAGCGCAACGCCAGCTCGGCGTGAGGACCGCCGCGCACCGGCGCCACGATGCGCTTGACCTCGCCGATGCCCCGCTGCTTGACGACTGCGATGTCGCAGGGCCGTTCGCGGATGACTTCATCGATGGTGGGGCTGAACACCGGCTGGAAGTCGTCCTTTTCGGCCACGCTGCGGCGGCCACGGTCGGGGCCGCCCCAGCCGAAGAGGATGAGATCGGCCTCCTCTTCGGCAGCCAGCTCCACGATGCCCTCGTCGGCGCGGCGCCCGATGCGCACAACCGTGCGCAGTTCCACGTTCGAGGGCACGAACTCGAGGACGCGCTGCAGCAGTCGACGGGCCTGGCGGGCGCGCGTGGCGCCGTCGGAGAGCTGCACGCCCTCGGGCACCTCCACGATCGAGAGGGCCGTGATGGCGCCCCCATCCTGGAGGAGAGCGGATCCGATGCGGACCAGGTCGGCCGCCGTGCGCGGGTTCGCCAGCGGGATGACGATGGACCTGGGCAGGGTTCGCTCGCTCACGACTTCTTTGCCCTGCTCGCTGCCGTGGCGGCGCCCTTCCTCGGCTGGCTCGCCTTGGCGCCGGACTTGCCGCTCGCCTTGACGCCCGGCTTGGTGCTCGACTTGGCGCCCGGCTTGGTGCTCGCCTTGGCGCCCGGCTTGGTGCTCGCCTTGGTGCTCGACTTGGCGCCCGGCTTGGTGCTCGCCTTGGCGCCGGACTTGGTGCTCGGCTTGGCGTCAGTCTTGCTGCTCGCCTTGGCGCCGTCCTCCTTGCCGGACTTGCGTGGAGGCCTGCGAGCCTTCAGGCCTTCACCGGCCTGCCAGCGCTCGCTGAAGCTGGGCTTGGCCTGCTCGAAGGCGCGGGCCTGGCGCTCGACCAGCGTCTCGGCCTGTTGCGTGGTCATGTCG
>JASFQX010000265.1:0-4137 GCA_050115215.1 Chloroflexota bacterium | reverse complement strand
CATGGCCTCGATGATGGCGTCCTTGCCCACCCCTGATGGACCCGAGATGATGACCACCTGCGCTCCCGGCCGGCCCTCGATGGCGCGAATCGTCAGCCCCTCCCCTGCTCGGCGACCCGCAGCCCATCCAGCACGGACTCGAGCTCGTCGGGCAATGGTGCCTCACATCGGACCAGGCGACCGGCCCCGGGCGACAGGAACTCGAGCTTCCAGGCGTGCAGGAACAGCCGCTCGAGGCGGTCGGGGCCGCGACGCACGGCGCCGCCGGCATAGATCCGGTCGCCCGCCACGGCGTGGCCGATCGAGGCCAGGTGGACCCGGATCTGGTGGGTGCGGCCGGTCACCAGATCGAGCTCGAGCAGGGTCCACTCGGCGAAGCGCTCGCGCACGCGGTAGCCGGTCGTGGCGGGCTTGCCCTCGGCCGTCACGGCCATGCGCAGGCGCTGGCGCGGGTCGCGGCCGATGGGCTTCTCGATCCGTCCGAGCTGGGCGTTGACGACACCACCGACGAGCGCGAGGTACGTCTTGCGCACACGGCGCGCCTTGAGCTGTGCCTGGAGCGAACGCTGGGCCGTGTCGTTGCGGGCGACCACGATGAGCCCGGAGGTCTCACGGTCCAGCCGGTGGACGATGCCGGGCCGCTCCACGCCGGCGACCGTGGCCAGGCCACCGTTGCCGGCCTCCATGGCCAGCAGCGCGTTGACCAGCGTGCCTCGATCGTGTCCCGGTGCGGGGTGTGTGACCAGGCCCGCGGGCTTGTCGATGACGATGACGTCCTCGTCGCGGTAGACCACGTCGAGCGGGATGTCCTCCGGCACCAGCTCGTCGGCGCTGGCTTCGGGCACGTCAAGCAGCAGCACCTGGCCACCGCGCACCGGGTCCCGCGAACGCAGGCGCTGCCCCTCGCTGGTCAGCCGGCCGTCGCTGATGAGGCGCTGCACGTAGGCGCGCGAGAGCCCGGACGCGTCGGCCACGAAGCGATCGGCGCGGCTGCCGGCGGCACCCTCGGGCACCTCCACCCGCAGCGGCCGGCTCACGCCGACTCCCCCGTCCGGCGACCCGGGATGGCGCGATCGCCGAGCACTGCCGCCACGAAGAGCAGGACGATGCCGATGAAGACGGACGCGTCGCTGATGTTCCAGGCGTACCAGCGGCTGTCCCCGAGGCCCATGTCCACGAAGTCGATGCCGTGGCCGAAGCGCACGCGGTCGATGAGGTTGCCGATGGCGCCGCCGAGCAGCAGCCCGAGACCGACCGTCACCAGCGGGCCCAGGCCCGCGCCGTGGCGCCACTCGTACCAGCTGATGCCCACGATGACGAAGACCGAGAGCACGGCCATGATCGTGGCCGAGGCATCGAGGAGGCCGAAGATGGCCCCGTCGTTGTAGGTCTTGGCGATACGCACCAGCTCACCCACGACCTCCGTCGGGCCGCCCGGCTGCCCGGCCGGAATGGCTCGCGAGGCCAGCTCGAAGGAGCCGTCGATCCAGGCCTTGCTGAGCTGGTCGAGCAGCACCACCAGGCCGGCCAGTCCGAGGAAGAGGGCCCAGCGGCGCCGGACCTGGGCCGGCGTCTCGCGCGCCTGCGTGGAGGCCGAGGCTGGCGCCTCAGCCATCAGGACCCTCCAGCGCGATGGTCACCGTGCCCGCGTCGAGCGCTACTTCCGCTGCTCCCGCGTCGGTGGCGGCCGGGCCGCGCACGATCTCGTCGGCGAGCACGTCCGCGGCGACCGTGGCCAAGTACGGCTCCAGCCGATCGAGCGCGGCGGCCGGGCCGTCCACGAAGAGCCGGATGCGCGCGTCGAGCGCCAGCGCGGCCTGCTTGCGCAGGTCCTGCACGGCCCGCGTCAGCTCGCGCGCGTCCCCTTCGCTCACCAGCTGCGGCGTGAGCTCGGTGTCGATGACGACCACGATGCCCTCGTCGTGAGCGACGGCGGTGCCGGGCCGCGGCGTGGCCAGGATCTCGACCTCGTCGGGTCCGAGCGTGACCCCGCCCAGCGACACCGAGCCGTCCTCGTGGTACTCGACCTCGTCGGCCCGCGCCGCGGCCATGATGGCCGGGATGGCCGGGCCGTACTTGGCCCCGATGACCGGCAGCAGCGGCTTCACGCGCCGGTCCACCAGCTCCGATTCGTCGCCGATGATCTCCACCGACTTGACGTTGAGCTCCTCGGCCAGGAGTGACAGCAGCTCGTCGGCGGCACCGGCCTCGAGCCCCTCGGTCAGCGACCGCGAGGGCATGGCCAGCCACAGCCGGCCTAGCGGCTGGCGCACGCGGATGCCGGCCTGGCTGCGCAGGGTGCGTCCAAGCTCGACCGCCCGGCGCAGGTCGGCCATGGCCGCCTCCAGGCGTGGATCGCGCAGCGGTGCCAGGTCGTCGCTCGGCCAGGGCGTGAGGTGGACCGACTCGGGGGCCTCTTCATCGGCCGCGGTCACCAGCGCCCGGTGGAACTCCTCGGCCAGGAAGGGCAGCAGCGGAGCCATCGTGCGGGACACGCTCACCAGCGCCAGGTGCAGGGTGCCGAAGGCAGCGTCGCGGTCGGTGGCATCGTCCGCCCGTGAGAGCCGGCGGCGAGAGCGTCGCAGCCACCACGTGGAGAGGTCGTCGACGAAGCCGCTGATGGCGCGCGTGGCGCCACGGGTGTCGTAGCGGTCCATGGTGGCGCCGGCCACGGCCGCCATCTCGGCAGCCCGCGACAGCACCCAGCGGTCGAGCAGCGAGCGGTCGGGGTCGGGAGCCTGCTCGCCGATGACCTCGCGCCCCGGGGACCAGCCCTCGAGGCGGGCGTAGGTGGTGAAGAAGGCCAGCACGTTCCACAGCACGAGCAGCTCACGCCGCGCCTCGTCAGCGGTGTGGTAGCCGAAGAGGATGTTGTCCTCGGGCCGGGCGCTCATGTACATCCAGCGCATGACGTCCACGCCCATGCGCTCGGCGGCCTCGTTGAACTCGATGGCGTTGCCCCACGACTTGTGCATGGGGCGGCCGTCCTCGCCGTAGAGCGTGGCGTAGCCGAAGAGCGACTTGAAGGGGCGCTCGCGACGCAGCACGGTGGCCATGGCCAGCATCGAGTAGAACCAGTTGCGGAACTGGCCGGGGAAGGACTCGGTCACGAAGTCGGCCGGGAACCACTTCTCCCAGTACTCGCGGTCGGTGCGGTAGTGCAGCGTGCTGAAGGGCACGATGCCCGCGTCCAGCCAGGGGTTGCCCACGTCCCGGATGCGGCGGGCGTCGGCGCCGCACGTGGTGCAGGGCACCACCACCTCGTCGACCCAGGGCCGGTGCGGCGAGCGGCCATCGAGCTGCTCGAAGCCACGGCTGGCCTTCTGGCCCAGCTCCTCGCGGCCCCCGATGACCTGGTAGCCGTCGCACTCGGTGCACTCCCAGATGGGCAGAGCCAGGCCCCAGTAGCGCTTCTTGGAGATCATCCAGTCGCCCATGGTGTAGAGCCAGTCGATCTCGCGGTCGTAGCCGAAGCCCGGGTACCACTCGATCTGGTCCACGAGCTCCATGATCTGGTAGCGCAGGCTCGCGTCCACCTGCTCGGTCGTCAGCGTCTCGCGCGGCTGGTCGTAGACCTCGCCCATGGCGATATACCACTCGTCGACCACGCGGAAGAGCAGGGCCGTGCCGCACCGCCAGCAGTGCGGGTAGCGGTGCGTGTAGGGCTCGAGGTGGTAGTAGAAGTCGAGCGCCTCCAGCGTCTCGATGATCTCGGCCGCGATCCCGGCCGCGTCCTTGCCTTCAAAGACCCCGAAGCCCTCGAGGTAGTGGCCGGCCTCGTCGAGCGGCGCGATGACCGGCAGGCCCAGCTGCTTTCCCAGCTGGAAGTCCTCCGAGCCGCCACCGGGCGCGATGTGGACGATGCTCGTGCCCTCCTCCTCGCCGACCTCGTCCCACTCGATGACGCGGTGGACATAGGGGGCGTTGCCGTGCTCGTCGACCCCGCCCGCGAAGGCCTCGCGCACGACGGGCAGGCCGTCGAAGGCGAAGTCGTAGTGCAGGCCCAGCAGGAACGAGCCCTTCTGCTCGTCGACCACCTTGAAGTCACCCTGCACGGCCGTGCGCAGCGCGACCTTGCCCACCCAGAAGCGCTCCTCGCCGCCCTGGTCGACGAGCACGTAGTCGAGGTCGGGGTGG
>JASFQX010000264.1:0-4187 GCA_050115215.1 Chloroflexota bacterium | reverse complement strand
GATGGCGTCGCCGTCGGCCAGATGGCACACGCCATCGCCGCTGCGTGCGTGCGGGCGATAGGCCTCGAGCATCTCCAGCCACTCCCGCTGGGCCGGCAGGACGTGGGTCTCCACGGCTTCGATCAGACTTGCCCGCTGCTCATCGGCAAGACTCCCGTGAGCGAGCACGATGGGTGACTCCGCTGCCGGCGTCTCGATCATCCGCCGCGTCTGGGTCAGGCAGCGCTCGACCACGGCCCGGGCCGCGGTGCGGCCGCTGGCCACGCCCTCGGCCAGGTTGGCACGATGCGCGGCCATCCAGGCCGGATAGGCCTCGATCCGGGCCAGCAGGCGCTCGAGGCGCTCCGGTGTGTCCACGCGCTGAAGACGCGCCAGCTCTCCCATCAGACCCTGTGGGCCGCCGTACTGGTCCACGGCCTCCATCTCCCACAGCCGCAGCCGGTAGCTGCCACGAAGGCGCTCGACGGCGAAGCGGATCAACCCCAGCGTGATGCGGTCCTCGACCGAGAGCGTGAGGCCGGCGAATCCGTCCATCTCCGTCGCCCACGACTCGGTCAGGGCCAGCATCGCGGCCCGGCCGTCCGGACCGGGGTCGTCGAGGCGATCGTCCCAGCGTTCCTCGCCCTGCATCGTGGCCCACAGCGGGTTCAGCTCCAGGAACTGTGCCCACGCCCGGTCGGCGAAGGCGTGGACGGGCGACGGCGCGGGCACGGATCGAGACACCTGATACCTCCGGACGACGATGGCTTGGCGGGCGCTCAGCTGCCGAACATGCCCATCTCGTCCTCGCCCCGCTCGACCTCGGGATCGAGTCCCAGCAGCGGACCGAGGACCGTCAGATCGGCACGCGGGCTGGCATGCAGCCGGCGCACGTTGCTCCACTTGAGGATATGCCAGTTGTCGGTCTCGAGCCGTTCGCGCAGGACCGGCGAACGCTCCAGGCGCAGGCGCACCAGGGGGGCGCGTTCGTCGGGCAGCACCAGGAAGCGCACGATGGCCTCGGTGGTCTCGATGCGTGGGCCGCGCTTCATGACCGGCTCGTCGAGGGCGGCCTGCCACTCGACGTCGAAGAGGAAGGCGCCCTTGCCGCGGACGTACCAGATGCAGTCGATCTCCTCCAGCGCCTCCTGCGGGCCACGCGCCACGAGCGGCAGGTAGACCCGCTGTTCCGGGTCGCTGAGCAGGTCGCGCAGGCTGCCCCCGCGGTAACGCCGCCGCTGCTCCCGCTCGGTGATCCACACGCGCATGCCCGCGCGGTGGGCGAAGTCGGTGAGTAGGCCCACCATCTCGCCATGCTCGGCGTAGCGCCGCTGGAGCGACTCGTCGGTGCGAATGAGGTCATCCTCGGCCGGCACGATCGATCGGTAGCTACCGAGGGTGGTCGCCACCAGCTCCGGATCGGCCGTCTCAGGACCGCGATAGAGATGCTTGATGCGCTCCCCGAAGGCGGACTCGCTGATGCCGCCGCTGGTGCTCAACAGGCTGAAGATGCTCCATTCGAGCCGCTCCGAGAGGGGGGGCCGCGCGGCCGCCAGATCGCGCGGGTCACGCAGCCACCAGAGGCCCTCCTCCAGCTCCCGCAGGCGCGGGTGATCGGGCGCGCGCAGTTCCTTGCCGATGAGATCGAGGGTCAGGCGCACCGGGTCGCTGGCCGGCGGGCGCTCGCTCCAGTCGATGCCCGGCTGCTCCGGCTCGGCCGCCGCGGAGTCCAGCGCGGACAGGTCCGGTTCCGGCTCCGCCGCGCCCAGGCCGTCGGCCTCGGGCGCGTCGCTCACGACGCCGAAGAGGCCGGGCTCGCGCTGCTCGGCCTCGTCAGGCTCGATATCGCGCCTCGTCCCCACCAGCCGTCGCAGGTGACCGAGGTGATCGAGCCCCAGCAGGACCTCGCCGAGGATGCGCTCGAAGCTGGTGGGTTCGCCGCGCAGCTGGATGACGGCCACGGCGATGTCGGCGACAGCCCTCTCGACGGCCGAGATCTGGAATGAGCCGGCCGGGTCGGAGGTCGACTTGAGGGCCACATCACGATCGGATCCGGCCGAGCGTGGGAGCCCGAACTGGACCGTGCCCTCAAGACCCCGCTCCGTCTCGCTGAGCACAGCATCATCCACCCGCATGCCCGCACCCACGCCGCCGAGGACGGTGGCGACGAGGGCCTCGGGGCCGGCGCCATCGAGCAGGATGACCGCCTGGGCCTCTGGCAGCAGCACCGGCTGGACCGCGCTCAGGGCTCGCTGCAGCGTCGCCGCATCTCGCGCCCACTCGGCCTTGCTCGCGGAGCCGAAGATCGTGGCCAGCGGCAAGCTGGCGGCGCCCTCGGGCCCGAGGGCCAGGGAGGATGCGAGGTAGGCGAAGGCGAGGTCGTCCGGGGACCAGTGGATCGGTGGCTGGCTCAGCACCAGGCGGATGCCGGGACGAACGCGCGGTCGGGCGCCGGGCTCGTCGCCAGGACGCGGCGGCGGGCCGAACGTCTCGCGACCATGGGGTGCCCCGAAACGCAGGGCCACGTTGGCCGAGCCGTCCTGCAGCGCCCGCAGGTCCGGGCCCACGCGCGCAGGCGTGCGCCCGCTGGCCTCCTCGATGGCCTGCACGAACCCGCGCACGGCCCGGGTGCCCTCCTCGAAGGCGGCCCAGACGTTGCGCTCGCGCCACTGGCGAGAGCCGGAGCCACGCACGTGGCCACCGCTGACGCGCACTTGCGCCACGCGGCCGGGATAGCCGTTTAGCCGGCTGGTCGAAAGCGCCATGTGCACGATCGCCAGGCGCAGCGCGGCCTGGATCGAGGGCGCACGCAGCTCGGTCTCGATGCGCTCGAGGATGGCCGCCAGCGCGACCTGCGCCCGGGGTGGGTAGAGGTCGACCAGTTCGTCAGGGAGCGGGTGGTCGGGCGCTGGCGCCGGGAAGCGCGCACGCAGCAGCTGACGGGCCACGGTGGCGTCCACCGAACGAGCCCGATAGAGGTCGTCGGGCTCGACCGCGAGCGGTCGCTTCTCGGACCGGCTGTCCCGGCAGCGCGGACAGCTGAAGATGCGCCGCGAGGGATCGCTCGCGTCCGCGTCCCAGATGAACTCGCGGGCGGTGACGGTGTTGCCGCAGCCGGGGCAGCGGGTGGCGTAGCTCGACTCGATGGCCGCCCGCAGCCCGCCTTCCATGCCGCGGGCGTCGACCGCGATGCCGGAGACGGCGGCGTCGAGGTGACGCAGGTCGGGTGGCCGGAGGACGATCTCGGCCACCAGGCGCGTCAGCGCCGTGGTCTCGATGGCGAACGAGCGGCGCAGGGCGTCGATGGCCGTGCGTGTCACCCAGCCGCCGCGGCCGTGCAGCTCGAGCACGACGTCCCCGGCCTTGGTGCGGCCCGTGATCTCCGCCTCCACGACCGCCAGATCGGGCACGGGCGCGAGGCGCTCGAGCGCGGGCAGGCGCGGACCGCGTGCGCGCGTCCTGGGAGGCTGCTGCTGGTCCGCCATCTCGTCCCAGAGTCTATCGACGGTCAGCGTCGGCGGCAGCGCTCGAGCAGGCGTGAGTGGCAGCCCCGCGCAGCAGGTGTGGCCGGCATCACCGAAGCCACCCGTGGGCCGGGTCCGGCGCTGGGCGGCCTAGTCGTCGTCGGCCTCGTCTTCGTCCTCGATGTCGATCTCGTCGTCGCCCTCGGTGTCGTCGTCGGGAGCGCCCTCGCCTTCGATCTGGAAGCCCTCCTCGGCCTGGGTCTCGTCCCGCAGCACCGCACCGACGTCCTCGAGCGACTCGGGCTCTTCGTCGAACTCCAGGTCTTCCTCGAGGGCCTCCTCCTCGCGCACCAGCGTACCCTTGGTGTAGGGCCGCAGGTCGGAGACCTTGGCGGCGGTCGGGAAGGAGACCTTGCCGTAGTTGGCAGGATCCTGGTACGTCTCGCGGATGATGATGCGGACGTCCTTGTCACCGAGGCTGGTGACGCCCGCCGCATAGCGGTTGCCATCGGCCATGAGGCGCAGCAGGCGCGCGGCGACGCGTGGCTCGACGACGCCGATCCTGACGCCGTTGGACTTGGCTACCACGCGCGGGCCGGAGGGGCTCAGCTCGACGAAGTCGCCGGGATTGACCTGGGCCAGGTCGTTGGGGCTGGCCAGGTCCACGAGGTGGGCGAAGCCGGTCTTGCCCGTCTCCTCGACGAAGATGCTGACCGGAGCCTTGCTGCCTTCGATGGCGGGCAC
>JASFQX010000263.1:0-4189 GCA_050115215.1 Chloroflexota bacterium | reverse complement strand
CACGTCGGCTGTGCCGGTTCCTGCAGAAATCTTCACCGAACCTGCAGCCACGACCGTTCGCTACACTCGCATCCGTACCCGCCAGCCCCGAGCACCGAGGTCACACGCGCGCATCGATGCAGCCCCTGTCCGCCGACCAGATCCGCTCCCGCTTCCTGCGCTTCTTCGAGGAGCGCGGTCACGAGGTCGTGCCCAGCGCCAGCCTCGTCCCCGGCGGCGACCAGACGCTGCTCTTCACCAACAGCGGCATGGTCCAGTTCAAGGACGTCTTTCGCGGCGTCGAGACGCGGTCCTACTCGCGCGCGGTCAACTCGCAGCGCTGCCTGCGCGTGGCCGGCAAGCACAACGACTTCGAGGAGGTCGGCCGCACGCCCCGGCACCACACGCTCTTCGAGATGCTCGGCAGCTGGTCCTTCGGTGACTACTTCAAGCGCGAGGCCATCTTCTGGGCCTGGGAGTTCCTGACCCGGGACCTGGGCATCCCGCCCGAGCGCCTGGCGGCCACCACCTACACCGACGACGAGGAGTCGTGGGCCATCTGGCGTGACGAGATCGGCCTGCCACCAGAGCGCATGGCGCGCTGGGGCGATGTCGACGCGGGTGACGACCACAACTTCTGGCGCATGGCCGACACCGGGCCCTGCGGCCCCAACAGCGAGATCCATTTCGACCGCGGCGCCGAGTTCTCGGAGGGTCCCGGCTGCGTGCCGGACCACACCGAGACCTGCCCCCGCTGGCTGGAGATCTGGAACCTCGTGTTCATGGAGTTCGACCAGCCCATCGAGGGTCCGCGCACGGAGCTGCCCTTCAAGTCGGTCGACACCGGCATGGGCCTCGAACGCCTGGCCTCGGTGCTGCAGGATGTGCCCACCAACTACGACACCGACCTCTTCGTGCCCATCCACGAGCGCATGCGTGAGCTGTTGCGGCACGACCCGGCGGCCTTCGAGAGCGAACGCTTCAGCTACCAGGTCATCGCCGACCACTCGCGCGCCATCGCCTTCCTGCTCGCCGACGGGGTGGTGCCCTCCAACGAGGGGCGCGGCTACGTGCTCCGCCGCATCGTGCGGCGCGCCGTGCGGCACGGCCGCCTGCTGGGCCGGACGGAGCCCTTCCTGGAGGAGACGGCCAAGGTTGTCATCGAGCTCATGGGCGGGGCCTATCCGGTCCTGCGCGAGCGACAGGAGGCCATCCTGGGGGCCATCATCCGCGAGGAGACGGCCTTCGCGCGCACGCTCGACGCGGGTACGGTCCAGCTGGAGGAAGCGCTCATCCCCCTCACCGGCGCCGAGCGCGTGGTCGGCCGCCGTCCCGAGGACGTGCCCGCCGACGCCCCCCAGCTCGATGGCGGGACCGCCTTCCGGCTCCACGACACCTATGGCTTCCCGATCGACCTCACCATCGAGCTCGCGGCGGAGTACGGCGTGCGGGTGGACCGGGCCGGTTTCGAGGCCGCCCTGCAGGAGCAGCGCGAGCGCAGCCGCTCGGGCAAGAAGCAGGACCTCGCCCGCCAGGCCGAGCAGACCGCGCTCTTCGACGGCATCAAGCGTCGCGTCGGCGACTCCACCTTCCTGGGCTACGAGACGACCTCGGCCGGTGGGATCGTGCGCGGCATCGTGCGCGAGACGACCGAGTACGAAGAGCTCGAGGCCCGGCCCGACGCCGAGGGCTACCTCGAGCCGGCGGCGTCGGCATTGGTCGTCCTCGACGAGACGCCCTTCTATGCCGAGGGCGGCGGGCAGATCGGTGACCAGGGCGTGCTCCGCGACGAAGACGGCGAGGTCCTCTTCACCGTCACCGACACGCAGCGGCCGGTGGCCGGTCTCATCGTCCACCACGGCACGCTGCACGGCCGGATCGCCCTCGGCCAGCGGGTGCTGGCGGAGGTCGACCGCGGTCGCCGCGAGCGCACCATGCGCAACCACACCGGCACGCACCTGCTCCATCGTGCCCTGCGCAACACGCTCGGCGATTCCGCGCGCCAGGCAGGGTCGCTGGTCACACCCGACTACCTGCGCTTCGACTACCCCTCTGATCGGGGCCTGACGCCCGAGGAACGACACACCATCGAGCACGAGGTACGCCGGGTCATCCGTGAGGATCGGTCCGTGTCGCCCGAGTACATGACCATGGCCGAAGCGCAGGCCGCGGGGGCCGACGCCTTCTTCGACGAGAAGTACGGCGAGACCGTGCGCACCGTGCGCATCGAGGATTACAGCCACGAGCTCTGCGGCGGCACCCACTGTCGGGCCACGGGCCAGATCGGGGGCTTCATCATCACCGGCGAGCGCTCGATCGGCTCCGGCATGCGCCGCATCGAGGCCGTCACCGGTGAAGCCGCCGAGGCCCTGACCGAGGAGCGCTTCCGTCAGCTGGAGGCGGCCGTGAGCGCGGCCGGGGTCCAGACCTCGGAACAGTTGGTCGGGCGCATCGAGGACCTCAGGCAGAAGCGGAAGGCGGCCAAGCCGGCCACGGGCGTGGTGCCCACCGCGCAGGCAGCGGTCAGGACCGCGGAGCTGCTGCACAAGGGTGCCTTCGTCTCGATGATGGGCGGCTTTCGCTCCATGGATGAGCTGCGCGCCTGGGCCAAGGAGGTGCGGGCAACCATGAAGAGCGGGGTCATCGCCGCCGGGCTGGACGACCCGGAGAAGCCGCAGCTGTTCGTGACCGTCAGCGACGACCTGGTGGAGCAGGGCGTCGACGCGGGTGAGCTTGTGCGCGACGCTGTCGCCGAGGCCGGGGGCAAGGGCGGGGGCAAGGCCGAGATGGCCCAGGGCAAGGTGCCCGAGCCCAGTGCCCTCCAGACGGCGCTCGAGAAGCTGCGCGAACGTCTCGAGAGCTAGGGCAGGCCACGCGCATGTCCCTGCTGCGGCGGCTGTTCCGACGCGACGGTACGGCCACCCCGAGCGCTGCCCATCTCGCGCTTGACATCGGCACCGAGTACGCCAAGGCCCTCGTCTTCGAGTACGAGGAGGGTGGCCGGGCCAGCGTCACCGGCGTGGGCCGCCAGCGGCAGGGACTGGCCCACATGCAGTCGGGCACCGTGGCCGACATCCCGGCCGTGGTCAGGAACTGCCGCACGGCTCTCGACGCCGCCGAGGAGATGTCGGGGCGCCGCGCCGAGAAGGTCGTCATCGGGATCGCCGGCGAGCTGGTCAAGGGCTTCACCACCACGCGCACGGCGGAGCGGAAGCGACCCGAGACCACGGTCACCCACTCCGAGCTCGAGCACCTGCTCGAACGCATCGAGACCGAGGCCGCAGCCGAGGCGCAGCGCACCATCACCTGGGAGACGGGCCTGTCGAACGTCGACGTGCGGCTGGTGCACGCGGGTGTGACCTCGGCCGGGATCGACGGCTACGCCGTCTCCAACCCGGTCGGCTTCCGGGGTCGCCACCTGCGCATCTCGGTCTTCAACGCCTACGCGCCCCTCGTCCACCTGGGCGCGCTCGAGTCGGTCGTGGAGCAGCTCGGGCTGGCGCTCATCAAGGTCGTGGCCGAGCCCTACGCCGTGGCCCGCTCGATCGCCGGCGAGCAGCTGGGCCAGTCGGGTGCCCTCTTCATCGACGTCGGCGGCGGCACCACCGACGTCGCCCTCGTCCGCTCCGGCTCGGTCGAGGGCACGCGCATGTTCGCGCTCGGTGGCCGGGCCTTCACCAAGTCCCTGGCCGACCGACTGGACGTCGGCTTCGAGGAGGCTGAGCAGGTGAAGATCGCCCATGCCCGTGGTGACGGGACCGAGGACGCGAACGAGGTGGCCGAGATCATCGCTGAGGACATCGCGGTCTGGGCCGCCGGCGTCGAGCTCGTGCTGGAGGAGTTCGGGCAGCACGGGCTGCTGCCCGGCCGCGTCGAGCTCTGTGGCGGGGGTGCGGCACTGCCGGAGATTCGCGCTGCGCTGGAGGCCGAGAGCTTCGGAACCAGCCTGCCCTTCGCCCGCCGCCCGCAGGTGTCGATGATGGAGCCGGACTCGGTGACCGAGATCGACGATAGCACGGGTCTGCTCGTGGACCAGCAGGACGTGACCCCCATGGCGCTGGCCTTCCAGGCCGTCGAGGCCGCCCAGCCGCAGGAACCACTCGACACGGCGCTGACCCGCGTACTGAAGGGCATGCGTATCTGATCGACCGGTCCGAAAGCGCAGCTTGAGCGCGCGTTGAGCGCGAGGGGGGTAGCGTCACAGTGCATC
>JASFQX010000262.1:0-4190 GCA_050115215.1 Chloroflexota bacterium | reverse complement strand
CGGCACCAGCACCTTGATGTAGAAGTCCTCCAGTGCGTCGACGTCGCCGACCGCGCGCGTCAACAGGTCGCCGCTGCGCTGGTGGACGAGGCGCGCCGGGGCCAGCGGTTCGACGGCGCGGTAGAACCAGACGCGCACGGTCGTGAGGATGCGGAACATCGCGCGGTGGGTGGTGTAGCGCTCGAGGTAGCGGAACCCGGCTCGAGAGATGGCCAACACCCGGACACCGGTCACCGCCAGCGCCAGCTCCGCCACGCCCGAGGCGATGGCGGCCTTGGAGATGAGGTAGGCCGAGAGGCCCATCAGCGCCACGTTGGAGCCGATGGCGATGACGCCGAAGAGCGTGCCCGCGGCCAGCCATGGCCAGTGCGGCAGGACCAGTCGCAGCAGGCGCCGCAGGTCGTTCACGCGAGCGCCTCCGCCTGGTCGTCCTCGGCGATGAGCTCGCCTTGATCGTCGAACAGACGGCGATAGGGGCCATCGGCTGCGAGCAGTGCCGCCGGCGACCCCACCTCCAGGACCCGCCCCGCCTCGAGCACGGCGATGTGGTCCGCCCGCTGGGCCAGGTGCAGGCGGTGGGCGATGACGAGCACGGTCCGGCCCGCCACCAGCCGCTCGAGCGCATCGGCGATGGCGGCCTCGCTGGCCTGGTCCTGGTGGCTGGTGGCCTCGTCGAGGATGAGCACCGGGGCATCACGCAGGAAGGCGCGGGCGATGGCGAGGCGCTGCCGCTGACCTCCGGACAGACGTGCGCCGGCTTCCCCCACCGGCGTGGCCAGACCGCGAGGCAGCCGCTCGATGAACTCGGTGGCGTTGGCCGCCCGAGCTGCGGTCTCCACCGCCGTGTCCGAGGCGCCGGGCCGGGCCAGGCGGATGTTGTCGGCGACCGAGCCCTCGAACAGGTGCGGCCGTTGCGGCACCCACGCGACCGACGCGCGCCAGGCAGAGCGATCGAGCGTCTCGAGTGGCCGGCCGTCGACGGTGATGCGGCCGCGGTCGGGCTCGACGAAGCGCAGCAACAGGTTGGCCATGGTCGACTTGCCCGCGCCGCTGGCGCCGACCAGGGCCACCGACTCGCCGGGGTGGAGCTGCAGGCTGGCTTCGTCGAGCGCTGCTGCCGCTCGACCGGGATAGCTGAAGACGACCTCGTCGAAGCCGATCTCCGGGGGTGCGGTCAGGGCCGGCCGCGCCGGCAGCGGGCTCGCCGCCGTGCCGGTCGGTCGGGCGGATGGCTCGTCGTGGTGCGCCGGCTGGTCGAGGATCTCGAACGTGCGCGCGATGACGGCCTTGCCGGCGGTGCCGACGTGGAAGCGGACGGCGAGCGCGCGCAGCGGCAGGAAGAACTCGGGCGTGATGAGCAGCACGGCCAGGGCGCGTTCGTAGGGGATCGTGCCCTCCAGCAGGCGCAGCCCGATCTCGACCGCCACCAGGGCGATGGCGATGGTGGCGCCCCACTCGAGGACGAGCGAGGTCTGGAAGGCCGTGCGCAGCACGTCCATCGTGGCGTCGCCGTAGCGGCGGCTGACGCGATCGAGGTTGTCCACCTGTTCGCGGCTGCGACCGAAGAGCTTGAGCGTGGCGATGCCGCGCAGGATGTCGAGGAAGAACGCGGACAGCGTGCGCATCTCCATGAAGCGGCGCTCGCTCACCGCGCGGGTGCGCCCGCCGATGACCATCAACAGCAGCAGCAGGAGCGGGCCGGTGAAGAGCAGCACCAGCACCGACCAGGGATCGAGCAACAGCACCAGCAGCAGCACCAGCAGCGGCACGATCATGGCCAGCCAGCGCGTGGGCAGGTACTGGGCCACGTAGTCCTCGATGGCCTCGAGTCCGCCCACGAGCACGCCGCCGAGCTCCCCGGCCCGCTCGCGGCTGGCCCAGGTGGGACCCAGCCGCAGCACCTGTCGGGTGAGGTCCGCGCGCAGCGTGCCCACCAGCTGGTCCGCGGAACGCCGCGCGGCCAGCTCCCCCGCGATCGCCAGGAGCGTGCGCAGGAGCAGCAGGCTCAAGCCGAGCGCCAGCAGCGGGAGCACATCGTCAAGCGTGCGTCCATCGAGGAACACGCCCGCCACCGCCAGCGCGACCGCGATCAGCTGCGCCACCAGCGCGAGCGTGGCGCCGACCCCGGCGGCCACGGCCACGGCCATCCAGCGACGCGCCCGCCGGTCATAACGAAGCAGCCGGCGCTCTGGCGAGTCGCCGGCTGTCCGTAGCCCGATCACGCCGGCCAGGACCCGCTCAGGGGGCCCATGGCGGGGCGGCTAGTAGCTGCTGGGCTCGACGCGGACCTTGCCGCGGAAGATGTAGTAGACACCCGTCGTGTATAGCAGCACGAACGGCATCCCGATGAGAGCGATGATCAGGGCCACGATCAACGTGGGCTCCTCCGAGGCCGCGTTGAAGATGGTCAGGTTGTAGGCCTCGTTGATGTTGCTGATGATGAGGTTCGGGTGCATGCCGATGGCACCGGCGATGAGCAGCAGCAGGATCATCAGCGACGAGGCTGCGAACGCGTAGAAGTAGCGCTCCTGCTGAGCGAAGTACCAGACACCGACCATCGCTGCCAGCGCGCCCGCCGGGAAGATGACCGGCCAGAGCTGCTCCAGATAGCGCTCGGTGAAGGGCAGCTCCAGCGCGATGCTGGCGAAGACACCGATCGTGTTGAGCACGACGAAAGCGATCATCAGGTAGGGCAGCCAGCGCTTGGCCCGGTCTCTGATCGACCCTTCGGTCTTCATCATCAGGTAGATCGCGCCGTGCATGGTGAACATGGCCACGGTGGTGATGCCGATGAGCAGGGCATAGGGCGTGAGCAGCTCGAAGAGGTTTGTCACGATCTCGCCGTCCTCGCCCAGCGGCACGCCCTGGATGATGGCGCCGAAGGCCACCCCGAGCAGCAGGGCCAGCACCAGCGAGCTGGCGAAGAAGCTGATGTCCCAGCCGGCCCGCCAGGTGGAGCCGGGTCGCTGCGAACGGAACTCGAGCGTGACCGCGCGGAAGATGAGCACGACCAGCACGAGCATGAAGGCGAGGTAGAAGCCGGAGAAGAGCGAGGCGTAGGCAAAGGGGAAGATGGCAAAGAGGACGCCACCGCCGAGGATGAGCCAGACCTCGTTGCCGTCCCACACCGGACCGATGGAGTTGAGCATCGTGCGACGCTCACCGTCGGTCCGGGCCAGCGACAGGTGCAGGATGCCCACGCCCATGTCGAAGCCGTCGAGGATGAGATAGCCGCCGACGATGATGACGAAGAGGATGAACCAGATCTCGTTGAGGATCATCGCGTCATCCTTTCCTCACCCGAACCGCGCGCGGAGAAGATGCCCCGCAGTGTGTCCGGGAGCTCGCTGACCGGGGTCGTCTCGACCTCCTCGAGCGGTGCCGGCCCGTGCTGGATCTTGTTGTTGAGCAGGTACAGGAACAGCGCCAGCAGCAGCGTGTAGATGAGCAGGAATCCGCCGAGCGAAACGACGATCTCCTCGGCCGACACGACCGCCGAGGTGGCTTCGGTGGTCCGCAGCAGCTCGTACACGATCCACGGCTGTCGACCGAGCTCGGCCGTCCACCAGCCGGCGGTGATGACGAAGAGCGAGACGAAGACGGTGGAGACCACGATCCAGAGCGCCCAGCGCATCTCGAGCAGCCTGCGCTTCCAGAACCAGAGCCCGGCCGAGAGCAGCGCGAAGGGCACGATGGCCATGCCCAGCGCGACCATGAAGTGGTACGTCTGGAACGTCAGGTTCACGACCGTTGGTGGCGTCTCGAAGTCGTTGACGCCGGTGACCGTGTCCTGCCCGCTGAGGAAGCTGAGCAATCCCGGCACGGCCAGCCCGATGGTCTCGCCCGAGCCCTCGTCGACCCAACCGATGAGGTAGGCCGGGGCGTCTTCCTCCGTCTCCCAGATGCCCTCCATCGCCGCCAGCTTGGTGGGCTGGTTCTCGGCCACGTTGCGGGCCGACTCGGGGCCGAAGATGAAGGCGTTGGCGACGGCGAAGACGATGAAGGCCGGCAGGGCGATGGAGAGCGATGCGCGGCCGAGGTCGCCGAAGTCGCTCTTCTTCTTAAGGATGTACCAGGCGCCGACGCTGGCGACGAAGGCGGCGCCGGCCGTCCAGCTGGCGAAGAACACGTGCAGCAGGCGGGTGACGAAGGAGGGGGTGAAGAGGACCGCCCAGAAGTCCGTCATCACC
>JASFQX010000261.1:0-4208 GCA_050115215.1 Chloroflexota bacterium | reverse complement strand
CGGGCCCTGGGGCGGGTACGCTGTGCACCTCCCAAGACCGCTGACAGCGAGGACCACGTGACCGTCATCGCCGACTACACCGACGACGAGCAGCAGCTGCTCCGCGCCGCGCTCGAGGCCGCGGCCGTGGCCATCTCGGCCGCCAGCCCGGGGCGCCAGGAGGAAACCGCCTCCGAAGGCTTCGCCGCCGCCGACTTCGTGCTCAAGAGCCGGCCCCGCTACGTGGGCAACACGCTGGTGACCTCGATCCTGGTGCAGCTGGAAGAGGACCTCAAGCACGATCACGTGTTCCCCGACTACCAGAGGGTGGCCACGGCACCGGGCGCGCTCGACGGGGCGATGAACACGCTCGCTCGCGTGACGCGGTTGCTCGACCAGAAGACGCCGCCCCAGGAGGCCGCTGGCTACAAGCGCTGGCTGCTGGACATCGCGCGCGTCACCGCCCAGGCCGGCAAGGAGGACCAGGGCTTCCTGGGCATGGGCGGCGTGATGGTCAACGATGCCGAGCGCTCGGCTTACCAGGCCGTGGCCGGCACGCTCGGCGTGACAGCCAGCGAGATCTGAGGCGTCGCCGCCTCAGCGCATGAGGCGCGTCAGCCAGGGCCAGCTTCGCTTCGCCGCCGGTGGATCGACGGTCGCCCCATAGGACGCGTCCACCGCCTCGGCCAGCCGGGACGAGAGGGCCGCGGTCAGGGCGCGCGCGGTGCGCAGCTCCTCGCGCGTTCCCGGTTCCGGTGGCCCGTGCCAGTCTGGTCCCAGCAGCTCCGTGGCCGAGGTGGCCGGCAGGATGCTCACCCGCAGCCGCTTGCCGCGATACAGCTCCTCGCTGCCACAGAGCGCGATGGGCACGATCGGCGCCCCCGTGCGCAGGCAGAGCAGCGCGGCGCCCGAGCGCATGGGTGCCGGTGCGTCGGGCGGACCGCCGATCCGACCCTCCGCGAAGAGCGCCAGCACCGCCCCGTTGTCGATCACGGCCTGTGCCGAGCGCAGGTGCACCGCCGGGTCGCCGCTGCCGCGCCACACGGGCAGCAGGCCGCCGGTGCGCCGGAGGAGCCGCTCCTTCCAGGGCCGGTCGAAGGCGGACGCACCCGAGCCCAGGAACCACACGCGTGGCTCAAGGGGCAGGGCTTCGATCACCAGCAAGGGGTCGATCCAGCTGCGGTGCAGTGCCGCGACCGCGATGAAGCCGCCGTCAGGCAGGTGCTGGCTGCCGCTGACCCGGAGCTGCAGACGGCACAGGCGGAAGAGGAACAGGCGGGCCGCCCACAGCAGCGCGCGGATCAGCCGCGGGGCTTCTGGCCCGGGCTCACGGCCCAGCCAGTCGACGCCCTGCCTGGGCGGCGCCCCACGCCGGGCGGCCGCGGCTTGGGGCCGGCGCGCGCGCGAGATGGACTCGTCGCCGCCGCCGACCAGCCGGTGCCAGAGGTTCATGGCTCGACCCTCACGCTAAGGCGGCCGCTGCGCCACTGGCACCGGTCCTAGCCTGTGACTCAGACGACGCCCGGACGTGCCCGGCCGGCGCTCAGGCGCGGACGCGGCAGTCGTCGATGATGTCGCTGGCCTCCTGGGCGAGCTCCCCCCCGGCACGCTCGATGGCGTCGATGGCGGCGTAGTAGGTGTCCCACGCGCGTCGTTCCAGGGCCAGCTCGTTCGCGACGACCACGGGGTCACCGTATGTGCCGAGCTCCTCGACCAGGCGCCGGACGCCGTCGATGGCGTACTCGCGCGCATCACCCGGAGTGTCCGTGCCCGCCAGCCGCAGCGTGCGCAGGGCCAGCCGCAGCAGCACCAGGGTCCGCGGCGTGGCCGAGGCGAAACAGCCGGTGAACGGGTCCAGCAGGCGATGGATGGCGGCACCGTCGGCACCGTCGGCGGCCAGGGCCTCGAGATAGGCGGAGAAGACGAGGATGCGCACGTCGTCGCCGATGAGCTTGCCGATCCTGGCCGCGGCCATCGACTGCCCCGCGAACGCCTCCTTGTCGTGTCGCATGATGAGCCCGGCCGCGTGCGCATAGGCCAGCCGTTCATCGCGCCCATCGAGCACGGACAGCAGATAGGCCTGGTCCTCGGCACGGCCGACCCAGGTGGGAGTGAAGGGCCGGTGCCGGCGCAGCGCATCGACGCGGATGCCGTTGGTGCCGCCGGTGACGTGCACCCGTTCGAGCGCCCGCTGCACGCCGTCGACGGGCGGCTCGCTGTAGCGCTCCATCATCTCGGCGCGCGTCGAGATCGACTGGGGCAGCGGGCTGTAGAAGACGTGCTCATCGAGCGCCGGCGGGCGTCCGGGGATGGGCACGTCGGGGGTGAACAGGCCCTTGCCGATGTCGCGCTCGTTGACCAGCGCCCCGGCCAGCATGCCCAGCTCCAGCCGTGATCCGTCACGGGCCCGCGCGGTGGCGCCCCAGAGCGGGCTGCGCAGGTGGCCGAACATCGTCTTGCCGGTCTCGGCCAGGAGCACCTCCTGCGGGAAGACCTGGTCGAGGTCGATCTTGAAGGTGGCCCGCACGGCCCCATCGATGGCGACGCGCCAGAGGGCAGCCACGGCCTTGAGGAACGAGTAGTGCCGCCCGTAGCGGCCGTCCACGCCGACCACGCGACGGAGCCCCGCGGTCACCTCAGCACCGGCCTCGCCGGCGGCCGCTGCGGCCGGCACGAGCACCTGGTCCACCAGCCGCCGCGTGTCGTCCTCGGTCACGACTACCACGTCGAGGTGGCGGAGCCCGCCATCGCGAGCCAGCTCCGCTTCCACGTAGCGCCGGGCGATGGGGGCCAGCCCGTCGTGTGTCACGCTGACCGAAAGCAAGCACGTCACGCGGGCTGCGTTCGGCTCGGCGGCGACGGCAGCATCGAGCCCGTTCAGGCCGTAGAGCAGCTCGTTGGCGGCCGGTTCCACGCCGATCTGGATGGGATGATCGAACCAGTAGCGCTGCGGTTGGGCGGCGGCGGTGTGGATGGCCTGGCGCAGGTCGTCAGGGTAGGGCAGGGCGTCGATGTCGGTGGAGGCATCGGGCACGGTCAGCAGCACGTTGGAGGTGAAGAGCACCTCGCGCGCCGGATCGGCGATGGGGTCCGTGGCGAGGGCCTCGATGTCGACCGTGCGGCGGCGGCGAAGGGCGGCCACGTGTGCGCCCTCGTGGTGTCGGACGCCGATGGCCTGCGGGAAGAACGCTCGCCAGGTGGCCTCGGCCACCTCCCCGGCCGTGGTCGCGGCAGCGAGCGCGGCCACGGCCGCGTCCCAGCGCTCGGCGACCTCGGGTTCGGCTACGAACACGGCTCCCAGCTCGCGCTCCATGAGCCCCAGGCCCTCACGGTAGAAGGCCGCCACCTCCTCGGCCCCGGGCGGAGGGTCCACCAGGATCGCCCGCGCGCGCTCGTGCGCCGGATGGTCGGAGCCGGCGGCGACGATGAGGAAGGCGGACGCGACGCGGGCCGCCGGCTCGGCGTCGTCGGCCAGCCACCGCCCGGGATAGAAGAGGGGCAGGCTGGGGACGGTTGCTGTCGGGTCCAGCAGGCGGCTGAGAAGCGCGGTCAATCGGCCGTCCATGGGTTCCTTTGGCCTGGCGGAGGGTTGAAGGTGCACGGCAATGGCGGCCCTGAGCATGCCACGTCAGGGGCCCCGTTCGAGGGACGAACGTGCCGCTGGCGAGACCCCCGTGAGCGCCGCGCGCCCCCGATGCCGGACACGCCCGCCCCTGTGACGCGGGCCCGATTGCCCGCGCCTGCTACGGTGTCCACACGATGACGCGTGCCACCAATGCTCGGGGACCCCTCGCCACGCTCGCCGCGGCGGCGCTGCTGCTGACGGCCGTCGTGGCTGAAGGCATGGCCACGGAGGGTTCCGCGGCTGCCGACGCCGACCACCCGGTCGTCGGCCGCTGGGTCATCGAGGCCGAACCGGGCGGGGCGGTGTGGGCGTTCCAGCCAAGCGGCGTGCTCATCCTGACCGGGCCGGGCGACATCGTCTCCGAAGGCACGTGGGTGCCGGGCGCCAGCGAGGGTGCGTTCGACGCGACGGTCGAGGTCAGCGTCAGTGGGCAGTCGCTGGAGGCGCTGGGCCAGGTCTCGCCGGACGCGACCGGGCTGGCCGTCTACGTCACCGCCTCCGAAGCGACACGACCGGACGACTGGACGCCCTGGCCGGCGGTATCCCGACTGACGGGCACGCGGTTCGGCATGCTGGCCGAAGAGACCCCCGAGCCCACCGAGCC
>JASFQX010000260.1:0-4218 GCA_050115215.1 Chloroflexota bacterium | reverse complement strand
CGCCTCGGACATCGCGTCCCACACCGCCCGCAGCTCGCCCGCTTCGACCGGCCGGATGACGATTCCCTCGGGCACGGGCGCCGGCAGGATGTCGTCCATGTCCGGCCGGACCATGTGGTGGTACGTGCGCACGAGGCGGTAGCGGTGGGCTTCGACGAGCATTCGGGCACCGATGTCGGGTCCGTCGACCCAAGCCACCAGCACGGGCGGCGCCGGCTGCTGATGGCCGCTCGCGATATGGCGCAGCCGGGCTTCCGCTCGCACCAACAGGGCGCTCCCCAGACCACGACGCCGCCAGCGAGGCTCGACGTAGCCGATCGACTGGTAGTGGCGCATACCCTCGTTGGCATCCTCGAACTGCATGACCTGGACCGCCACCAGCTCCTGGCCCACGAAGGCGAGCACGACGTCTTCGCGGGGATCGGTGCTGGCGGGATGGTCGAGGCAGTTGCGCACCAGCTCCTCAGAACGCCACTCCGGGCTGTCATTCGCCAGCACGGCCGCGTTCATCACCCGCGTCATGGCCGGCACGTCGTGATGGCCCTCGTAGGTGCGGAAACGGAGGCCCTCGATGGCCGGTGCGCCGGGGACGACGACAGCGCTCACGGCAGGATCACCAACGGCTTGTGCCACTCCGAGGCCGAGCGGTCGACCCGGTAGCGATGACGCTCGTAGAGCGAAAGGGCATTGTTCTCGCTCTGCGAGTCCACGCCGAGCTGGGCCGAGGTCATGCCGCGCTCCTCGAGCTGCTGCAGCGAGCGCCCGAGCAGCGCGTAGGCCAGGCCGCGTCGGCGCCAGGCACGGCGGGTGAAGACCGGGTCGGTCCAGCCGCGCTGGTAGCCGTTCGCCTCGTTCTCATCGGGGTCGATGGCGCCCTGGACGCCGGCCACGGCCTCGTCGCCGGCGAAGGCCACGACCAGCAGCTCGGGGTCCATCAGCGGATCGTCGATCCAGCGCTGGTAGGCCTGGGGCGAAAAGTCGTGACCGCCGAAGTGGTCGCGGAAAGCCTCCCTGGCCGCGGCCCAGACCGCCGGCAGCAGCTCCGGGGTGATGGGCCGCACCTCGATACCCTCGGGCAGCGGCGGGACATCGATGTCCTCCATGTCAGGACGGGTCATGTGGTGGTACACGCGCACCTTCCGATAGCCACGCTGGCGAGCCAGCTCGAGGCCGCCAACGTCCAGGTCGTGGAGCCAGGTGATGAGCTTGCACGGTCCGGGGAACGCCTCCCGCCTCGCGAGGGTCCGTAGTCGGCGTTCGCTGTCGGCCATCATGGCCCGACCCAGTCCCCGGCGCCGCCAGTCCGGATGCAGGTCGCCCAGGCTGCGATCGTGCCGCTCGCCGCCCGTGGTGTCGGCGTACTCGATGGACGAGCAGGCCACCAGTTGGTCACCGACGAAGGCCAGCAGCGTGCCCTCCTCCGGCCGCACGTGGGTCGGCGTGCGGAGCTCGGAGCGCATCATCTCCACGCTCCAGCGCTCGGTCTCGCCGTTGGCCTCGTTGAACGCGTTGGCCACCTCGGTCATGGCCGGGATGTCGTCGTCACCGGCGTAGAAGCGGAGGCGTAGCTCCGGGATGTCCGGTGCCTCGGGCAGCTCCACCCAGCGCGGGTCGTTTCTCGCCATCGCGTCAGAAGTCCTTGTGCTCGCGCCGCTTGAGCTCCTTGAGGTGGCGCTTGTAGAAGCGACCGAGCTTGCGATCGGCCTCGCGCCGCGCCCGCTCGTCGGCCCGCAGGGCGGCGGAATGCCGCTCCGCCTCGAGCTTGTGGTGGCTGGCCAGCCGGGCGGGCGAGAGAGTCCCAGCTTCGACGGCCGCCCGCACCGCGCAACCGGGCTCGGTCTCGTGCCGGCAGTCGGAGAAGCGGCAGGCTCGAGCCAGCGACTCGACCTCGTCGAAGGTTGCCCCGAGCGACTCCTCCTCGCCCAGCACGCCGACCGTCCGCAGGCCCGGAGTATCGATGAGCAGGCCAGCGTCCGGCACCGCGAACAGCTCCCGGTGGCTGGTCGTGTGGCGCCCCTTGCTGTCGTCCTCGCGCAGCGCTCTGACGAGCTGCCGCTCCTCACCCAGGAGGGCGTTGGTGAGGGTCGACTTGCCGACGCCCGACGAGCCCAGCAGGCAGGCCGTCAGGCCCGGCTCGAGGAAGCCACGAAGCTCGTCGAGCCCGGTGCCGTCGAGCGCGCTGGTGACGACCACGCGCGTGCCGGCCGCGACGGCATGGACCTCGGTCACGGCCCGGACCAGATCGAGCGCGATGTCGACCTTGTTGAGCACGACCACCGGGGTCACGCCGCCGTCGAGCGCGAGCACGAGGTAGCGCTCGATCCTGCGCAGGTTGAGATCGTGGTCGAGTCCGGACACCAGGAAGGCCGTGTCCACGTTGGCGGCCAGCACCTGCGGCCGGCCATCCGGGAGCCGCTGTCGCACGAACGTGCCCGTGCGCGGCAGGACCTCGCGCAGCGCTCCCTGTCGGGGGCGATCGGAGACGGGCTCGAGCGCGAGCCAGTCGCCGACCGCGGGCAGCTCCTCGGTCGTCGCGGTCTCTCGCGCGAAGCGACGCTGGATCACGATCTCGGTGGGGCCGGCCCGGGTCACGGCCAGCCCCTGGCCGGCGCTGCTGACGAGGCGGCCGGGCACGTAGCCGGCGGCCTCGAGCGGGGCGAAGCTCGAGGCACGGTCGGCCGACCAGCCCAGCTGGTCGAAGAGGAGGGGAGCGTTGGTCGTGGCCGACATCAGCCCACCCTCTTGAGCTTGCCGGTGCGCATCAATGTGGCGCACGGGTCCATGTGAGGGGCTGCGAGGGGCATCATCGCCACTCCGGCGGGAGGGCATCCTTCACGGGATCGGGTGTGTCAGCGTCGAGGATGGCATATGCCTGTAGGACGCTCAGCTTCCCGTAGGTTCCGGTGAAGCCACCCTCGTGCTGCTCGCACATGGGGATGGCCTCGAACGGATTGGTGCTGGCATCGTACCTAGCATCCACCAGGAACACTGACGACGCCTCTCGGGCGACCCCCTTCTCTTCGTAACAGGTGTCACAGACAAACACCATCGCTCTGCTCCCTTCTGATGTTGTCGTTGGCTGCCTCGATTACCCGCTACGTTTGAGCTTGCCGGTGCGCTTGGCGTAGGCCTCGGCCTTGCCGAAGGTCCAGATGCCGAGGGGAATGAACACGACAGCCATGATCAGCAACGGCCACAGCAGGTGCAGCAGTTCGCTGACGGGCGTGCCGTAGATCAGCCCCTGACGCATGGCTTCGAGGACATAGGTCGCCGGCGACAGGTGCGCCAGGACCTGCATCCAGGCTGGCAGGACCTCGATGCTGTAGTAGACGCCGCTCACCAGGAGCAGCACCGACTGCAACACGAAGGTCATCTGGGCGCCGCGCTCCACGTACATCAAGGGCAGGATGGCGGCCATCATGCCGATGCCGATGAACGAGAGCGAGCCCACGGCCAGGAAGACGATCGGCGTCAGCGCGTCGGCGCGGGTGAAGTCCAGCCCGAAGAAGAGCGCCAGCACCAGCAGCATGACGAAGGTGTGCACCAGCCCGTAGAGGACGGCGTACATCGTGCTGCCGAGCAGCTGGGCCCAGCGTCGGACCGGAGCCATGAAGGTGTACTCGAGGGTTCCTTCCCAGCGCTCCCAGGCCACCGTCTCGGCGATGAAGCCGAAGACGATGGAGAGGAAGTTCCAGAAGACCGCGCCGATCATCAGCGACAGGATGAGGACGGGATCGCCCTGGTCTACGCCGATGAAGGCGATGGCCAAGGCGCTGGCGGTGGCATACACGAGCCACGCGATCTCCCAGCCCCAGTAGCGCTTGGTCAGGAAGAAGTTGCGCTCGATGAAGGCGTAGCTCGCGATGAGCTCACGGGTCAGCAGTGCCATGGGCACCGAACCTCCCATTCAAGCGGATGACGGATGGAGTGGTGATAGGGCCGGCGCCTGCGGGGCATGCGGGCGGGCGGAGCGTGGCGGTGGTGGCCGCCGCGGCGGCCGATCGGGTCGTGCATGGTCACTCCCATTCCCATTCAAGGATCATCTCGAGCGGCAGCGGGCCGCGCGGGCGGCAGCGCGGCCGGGTCCCGCGACAGAGCTGTCGCCGACGTGTCGGTCGGCAGCGCTGGCTGCGATGCCGGTAGCGCGTGTACATCGTTCGGTTCCTCGTCCTCGACGTCGTCGTCGAGCGAGCGCCCGGTCCAGGTCATGAAGACCGA
>JASFQX010000259.1:0-4218 GCA_050115215.1 Chloroflexota bacterium | reverse complement strand
ATCGCGTGGAGCGGGCCAAGGTGCTCGAGCAGCTGATGCCGGAGGACCTGCTGAAGTTCGGGCTCATCCCCGAGTTCGTCGGCCGGCTGCCGGTGATGGTGACCCTCTCAGCTCTGACGCGCGACGACCTGATGCGCGTGCTGACCGAGCCCAAGAACGCGGTCACGCGCCAGTTCACGCGCTTCCTCGAGCTGGACAAGGTCGAGCTGGTCTTCACCGACAGCGCCATCGAGGCCGCCGCCGAGCAGGCGCTCGCACGCAAGACCGGGGCGCGGGCACTGCGCTCGATCGTGGAGGAGTCGCTGCTGGACGTGATGTACGACATCCCGGAGCGCTCGGACGTGCGCAAGTGCATCATCACCGAGGAAGTCATCCGTGATGGCCGCACGCCGCTGTTGCTGACGAAGGCGCATCTCGACCAGGGCGTGGACGAGACGAACTACGACGAGCTCGTGAAGAAGGGCGCCTGAGCGCTAGACTCGGTAGCCACGGCGCGAGGCGCCGTCTGAGCAGGTCGCTGCCGGTCGACCTCGCTCGTCCAGCGGGCGGGCGAGGTCATTCGTACGAGGACAGGAGACGCAGGCCCATGAGCGAGGCGGGCAACGGAGCGGCACCGATGGCCAAGGCGTATCAGCCTGCCGAGGTCGAGCCGGCCGTCTACGAGCGCTGGCTGCAGGCAGATGTCTTCGCCCCCGACGGTGCCGGCTCGCGTGCCCGCGCCACGACCGAGCCCTTCACCATCATCATGCCCCCACCGAACGTGACCGGGGCCCTCCATCTTGGCCACGCCGCGCGCTCAGCCACGGAGGACCTGATGATCCGCCGGGCGCGGATGCAGCACCGGCCCGCACTCTGGCTGCCCGGTGTCGACCACGCTTCGATCGCGGCCCAATGGGTCCTGCGGCGCGTGCTCGCCGACGAGGGCACCACGCCCGAGGCGCTCGGTCGCAAGCGGTACCTGGAACGCATGTGGCGCTTCATGGACGAGACGCGACCGGTGATCATGGGCCAGCAGCGGCGCCTGGGGATCTCCGCCGACTGGAGCCGCGAGCGCTTCACCATGGACGCCGGCTCGGCCCAGGCGGTGCGGGTCGCGTTCAAGCGGCTCTACGAGGACGGTCTGGCCTACCGCGGCCAGAAGCTGGTCAACTGGTGCCCAGGCTGCGGCACGAGCGTGTCCGACCTCGAGGTCATCGGCACGCCCGAGCAGGGCCAGCTGTGGTCCGTGGCCTACCACCTGCTGCCAGCAGGAGCGGAGGCGGGCGCAGCCGCCAGCCCCGGCGAGACCATCATCGTGGCCACGACCCGACCGGAGACCATCCTCGGCGACACGGCCGTGGCCGTGCACCCCGATGACGAGCGCTACCGCGCGCTGGTCGGGCGGCTGGTCCGCATCCCCTTCGTCGACCGCGACGTGCCGATCATCGCCGACGAATTCGTGGAGCGCGAGTTCGGCACCGGTGCCGTGAAGGTCACCCCGGCTCACGATCACACCGATTTCGAGACCGGCCGCCGACATGACCTGCCGCGCATCGACATCATGACCGACGAGGCGCTGATGAACGCCAACGCGGGGCCCTACGAAGGGCTCACGCGGGAGGAGGCCCGGCTGCGCATCCTCGAGGACCTCGAGGCCGCGGGGGACCTGGTGGAGGTGAAGGACCACGAGATGGCCATCGGTCGCTGCCAGCGCAGCGACGACATCGTGGAGCCGCGCCTCAAGACCCAGTGGTTCCTTGACGTCAAGCCCATGGCCGAGCGGGCCATGAGGGCCGTGCGCGAGCGGCGCACGCGGTTCGTGCCGGAGCGCTTCGAGAAGGTCTTCTTCGACTGGTTGGAGAACATCCACGACTGGAACGTCAGCCGCCAGCTGTGGTGGGGCCACCGCATCCCTGCCTGGTACTGTCCCGACGGCCACGTGACCGTGACCGACGTGGAGACCGGTCCCGGCCGCTGCATCGAGTGCCGTTCGTTCGAGCTCACCCAGGACGAGGACACGTTCGACACCTGGTTCAGCAGCGGGCTGTGGCCCTTCTCGACGCTCGGCTGGCCGGAGCAGACCGCGGACCTGCGGACGTACTACCCCACCACGGTCATGGAGACGGCGCACGACATCATCTTCTTCTGGGTCGCACGCATGATGATGTTCGGCGAGTGGCTCATGGACCAGGAGCCGTTCCGGGTGGTCTACCTCTCGGGGCTCATCCGCGATCCGTACGGCAAGAAGATGTCCAAGACCAAGGGCAACGTCATCGATCCCCTGGAGGTGATGGACGAGATCGGCGCCGATGCCCTCCGCTTCGCGCTCGTCAACGGCTCTGCTCCGGGGGCCGACCTGCGCCTGACCAGGTCGCGTCTCGAGGGCGCGCGCAACTTCGCCAACAAGCTCTGGAACGCGGCCCGCTTCGTCCTCGGCGCCAAGCCACCGGAGCTGCCAGAAACGCTGGCCCTCTCGCTGCCAGACAGCGAACGACTGGGGCCCGCGGAGCACTGGATCCTGTCACGCTGCCATGCCGCCATGCGTGATGCCGATGAGGCCTACGCCGGCTTCCAGTTCGCCGAAGCCACGCGCATCCTCCATGCCGGGATCTGGTCCGAGTTCTGTGACTGGTACCTGGAGATGGCCAAGGTCCGGCTGCGGCCAGAGGTCGATCCCGAGACACGTGCCGCCACCTGGCAGGTCCTGGTGTGGGTGCTCGATCGCTACCTGCGCATGCTGCATCCGGTGATGCCCCACCTCACCGAGGAGATCTGGGGACGGCTGCCCCATCGCCCCGACGATGGTGACCTGCTCATCACCGCGTTCTGGCCGGTCGAGGCCAACCTGCGCTCGGAGGGCGATGAGGCCCAGGCGGCCGCGGTGGGCGACATCCTCGAGCTGGTCACGCAGATGCGCAACGCCCGTGCGGACGCGGGCATCGAACCGGCGACCTGGCTGGAGGCAGAGCTCCGCTTCGAGGAGGCCGGGCACGCGGAGGCCTTCGAGGCCATCGCCGATGCGGTGGCCCGGCTCGCCCGAGTCCGCCCCACGGTGGTCCAGGCCGAAACGCCGAGTGCCGATTCCACGACCCTGGTGGTGGTGAGCCCCGGAGCAGAGGCGCGCCTGTCCGTCAGTGCCCAGGACCGGGAGCGGGACCGCGCCCGCCTCGAGAAGGAGCTGGCCGAGACCGAGAAGCTGCTGGCCGCGACCCGGGCCAAGCTGGCCAACGAGGCCTTCGTGAGCAAGGCGCCGGCGGACGTGGTCGATACCGCCCGGGCCCGGGAAGCCGAGCTGCAGGCGCTCGCGGAGCGGCTCCGCCAGAACCTGGGAGGCTAGCCGGTCCGATTCGGGGGATGGAGCGAACGCCGGCACGAGCCCGTGCCGAACGGGTCATGGCCGGTCGCAAGAGGTACGCCCCGTCCTGTGCCAGGCGAAGCGGTACGATTGGGCCGTCGGACTCGTCTCCCCTCGATGAGCAAGGAACCAGCCTGTGACGTTCGATTTCCTCAAACGCAACAAGCCCCAGCCTGAGCAACAGCTGCGCCCGGTGGGCTTGCCCGACCCCGGTGTCCTGACCGAGGAGCCTCCGGCCGAGGACTACGAGGTCAAGCTCACCTATCGAGCGCGGAGCAGCAAGGGTGTCCGCTTTGCCCCTGGCGAGGGCTCCGTCGCGGCCCTGCCGCAGATGCTGGAGGAGTACGCCAAGACACCCATCGAGCTGATCGAGCCGCTCGACCCGCAATTCGCCGACGCGAACCCGTCGGTCATGCGCACGATCGAAGCCTCGCAGTGGCTCAACGCGCATCACCACCGCTCTCCGGTGACCCGCTACGGCCTGCAGGTGCTCGAGACCCTCGATGCCATCGACCCGGCCTTCGAGTCCATCGCCATGTGCCTGCTCGACGGCGACCTTGACGCCGGGGGATACCCGGACTACACCGGCATCATCGGCGCCGTCGCGTCCTACTGGGACGAGGTCACGGGCGACCAGATGGTGCGCGGCATCGTCGGCTGGGGCGGCAAGGGTGTGCGCGGGGACACCGAGCGTAACGCCACGCGATTGCTGGGCGGCATCCTCGTGGCCGTCGTGGGCAGCCGGGGGGCGGCCGAGCTGGTCGAGCTCGATCGACCGCTACCACCCGATTCCGGCACCGGGCTGGTCTGCCCGCACTGCCAGTTCGCACAGGTGGGCAAGAGCGCGTTCTTCTGCCCCAAGTGCGGTATGCGCCTGTTGCGAG
>JASFQX010000258.1:0-4220 GCA_050115215.1 Chloroflexota bacterium | reverse complement strand
CACGAACGATCGATCGATCTTGACCGTATCGATGGGGAACCGCTTCAGGTACGACAACGAGGAGTAGCCGGTCCCGAAGTCGTCGATCGAGACGCTGACGCCCATGTCCTTGAGCTGGTTGAGCGTGCGGACGCTGTGCTCGACGTCGCGCATGGCGGTGCTCTCGGTGATCTCAAGATCGAGCCGGCGCGCAGGCAGTCCCGCGCGTGCGAGCGCTTCGCGGACGTCATCCACCAGTCCGGTGTCGTGGAACTGGCGCGCCGAGATATTGACCGACACGGTGAGACCCGGGCCGATGCCGCGCTGGTTCCAGGCCCGGACGTCGGCACACGCCTTGTGGAGCACCCATCGGCCGATGTCCCAGATCATCCCGGTGTCCTCGGCGACGTCGATGAAGTCCTGGGCCGAGATGGTGCCCTGCCGCGGGTGGTGCCAGCGCAGCAGCGCCTCCACCCCGATGACCTGCCGGGTCTCGGCATCGATCTGGGGCTGATAGTGCAGCGCGAACTGACTGCGCGCTAGCGCCACACGCAGATCCTGCTCCAGCGCGACGCGCTTCTTCACGCCGGCATCCATGTGCTCATCGAACACGGCGACACCGTCACGCCCGTCCTCCTTGGCACGGTACATGGCCGTGTCGGCGTTGCGGATGAGCGCCTCGCCATCGGCGCCGTGCTCTGGATGCAGCGCGATTCCGATGCTGGCCGTGATGTGATACGTCCTGTTCTCCAGCTCCCACGGCTTCCTTAGTGCTGCGAGCACGCGCCGTGCGACCTCGACGGCCTCGGTGGCACCGGACACTCGCGGCAGGAGCAGGATGTACTCGTCGCCACCCACGCGAGCCAGGGAGTCGCCTTCCCGCGTGACGGCCAGGATGCTGTCCGACACGTTCTTCAGCAGCACGTCGCCCAGGGCGTGGCCGACGGTGTCGTTGACGTGCTTGAAGCGGTCGATGTCGAGGTAGAGGACCGCGAGGGGCTCCCCCGATCGGCGCGACTCGGCGAGCGCGACGTGGAGGCGATCCGCCATGAGTGCCCGGTTGGGGAGGCCGGTCAAGGGATCGTGGTATGCGAGGTAGGCGATCCGGCGCTCGGCCCGATCGCGCTCGGCCATCTCCAGCTGAAGCGCTGCGTCCCGCTCCTCGAGCTTCTCGGTCATGCCGTTGAATGACGAGGTCAGCGCGTCGATCTCCTCCAGGCCTGACGGATGGACACGCTGATCGAGCTCGCCCCGGGCAACAAGACGCATCGCCCGGCCGACCACCCGCAAGGGATGGGTGATGGCACGAGAGATGAGGAGCGCGATGACGATGGTTGCCAGAAGGACGACGAAGGCCGCCAGCACGGCCCGGCGCACCGTGTCGTTGACGAGGGCATAGGCCTCGGCCTCTGGCTGGAGTGCCGCGACGGACCAGCCGGTGTCACCGACCGGCGCGGAACGGACGACGTAGGCGTCCCCATCTGGCGAGACATAGGAGGTCGTCGTGCCGACCGCGGGATCATCGATCGCTACGTACCCCTCCAGCTTGCGGAGGAGCAGTCGGCGATCGGGATGGGCGATGACGTTGCCGTGGCTATCGAAGGCGACGAAGTAGCCTGCCTGTCCGATGCTCACGCGTTCGAGTGCCCGCCAGACGCGCTCCATGTTGAGGCTGCCGACCACCACAGCGATGACGTCTCGACCTCGCCGCACGGGCGCGGCGAACTCGACGACCAGGCGCTCCGGGTCGGGGTAGTAGAGCGGAGGAGTCATGACCAGGCGACCCTCACGTGCCCCGCGGAAGGCGGCGTTGGCATCCCAGCGGCCCGCGAAGCCGTACGACGTCGATTCGATGACCACGCCCTTCGGGTGGAGCAGGGTCACTTCCTCGAACGAGTCGAAGGCCTCCAGCTGGGCCAGGATCTCGTCCAGGCTCGCCTGCGCGTCGCGGAGGGCCGGGTTGGCGGCGAGGACGGTGATCGACTCGGCTGCCTGGTCCAGGATGTTCGCGACCGCCGCAGCCTGGAGTTGCGCCTGCGAGGCGAGGTTCTGGCGAGCGGCGTCCTCGAGCTCGGCGCGCTGCGAGGTCAGGACCGGGATGGACAGGGCGAGCGTGGGCGCTAGACCCGCCGCGAGCAAGGCCCGCACGACTCGCGCCCCGACGCTCGGACCGACAAGGCGGTGCCAGACGTTTCGCGCCCGTTCCACGGTCAGTGATCGCTCAGTCGGGTAGGTTCGCTAGTCCATCTCCACGATGAACCGGGCCCAGGCGCGGTTCCACACGGACCTCAGATCCGTGTCGAATGCTCGCCAGCTCTCGAGATCGGCAGTGTCGGGATAGCTCACCGGATCCTCGAGGGTCGCAGGATCGACGTAGCCGCCCTCGATGGAGGCCTGATTGGGGACGGCGTACCCGGTCCACTCGTTGTTGCGAGCGTGGACGTCGGGACGAAGGATGAAGTCCATGAACAGCTCTCCGCCGCGCTTGTTCCGGGCGTCTCTGGGGATCGCCAGGCTGTCGATGTAGTAGTCCGAGCCCTCGCGCGGCACGAAGAACCCGAGGTTGTCGTACTCGGCCATGTAGGCCGCCGCGTCGCCGTTGAAGGCCTGGCCCACGCACAGGTCGCCCTCCGCGAGGCGATCGAGGGTCTCGTCCCAGACCAGCAGCTCGAGACCGTGCTCGTCGCGCAGGACCACGAGGGCGTCGATGGCCTCGGCCACGTGTTCCGGATCGTCGTCGTTGAGCGGATAGCCCAGGTACTTCAGCATCGTGCCGATGACGACCGAGTAGTCGGTGTCCATGGCCACACGGCCGGCGGCACGGGGATCGAAGAGCAGTCCCCATGAGTCCTCGCCGGGTCCAGGCGTGAGGCAGTCGGTGTTGTAGACGAGGCCGGTGGTGCCCCAGTCATAGGGCACGCTGTGGCGGTTCCCGGGGTCGCTCGGCAGATCCAGGAAGGTCGGGTCGATATTGACGAGGTTGGGAATGTTGTCGTGATCGAGTGGAGCGAGCAGTCGCTGGTCGACCATCTCGTTGACGACGGCGGAGGAGGTCACGACGAGGTCATAGCGGGAGGTGTCCGCCTGGACTATCGACATCATCTCGTTCTCGTCGCTGAAGGTCTCGATGATGACGTCGATGCCGTACTCGGCCTCGAAGTCCGCCACGACGTTGGGGTTGATGTACTCATCCCAATTGAGGAACCACAGCTCCGGTCCCACGTCGTCGAGGGCATCAGCGGCGGCTGCGGTGATGGCGCCGGCGGTGGATAGGACGAGCGTCAGGGATAGCACGGCCAGAGCTGATCGAAGGCGAGTCATGACGGCTCCGAGCTTGTCCCTGCTCGCGCATGAGGAGGGAGGTTCTGCTTATGGTCGTCACACGATAGTCACCGTCGGATCGGACCGCGATCGCCGCTTGGTCCTGGCGAGATGGACCCATCGGCGCGTGGAGCAGAGGGATCCGGTGCACTGCAGGGACGTCGCAACAGGAGTTGGTGACGACAACCACCGTCAGCTTGGCTGCGCCGAGGCCCTATCCCTGCTCGGGCAGGAACTCGAGCGCCCAATCGACCGAGAGCCAGCGATCGACCGAGAGCCAGCGATCGCCTGGCCAGTCCGCCCCTCGACAGGTCAGCCGGCGGTAGCGACCGTCTTCCCCCGTGAGGAGGTACCACGTGGACCGAGAGGCCAGACCGGAGTCCGGCCCCGAGCCGCTGTCCATGAGATCGAAGCTGGCGGCGACGTGACCGTCGATGCTCAGCTCGCGCCACTCGCCGATGGACTCGATCTGCCCGCGGCCCGTCGCCCTGCGGATCGCCGCGCAGAAGTCCGAGACACACGCCTCGAGGTCCTCGTGACCCGACTCGCCAGCAGCGCGGCCTGCTCATCGATGTCGGCCGTCAGATCGACCGCGACCCAGCCATCGGGGACGGTCAGCGCCAGGCCGTACCGAGGCAGCTCCACGCCTCCGCCTAACCACGGCGGGGGCGATGCGTCCGGCGTGGCTCGTACGCCCACGCCGTCTGCCGCGCCAGCTGTCCGGGTCGCGAGGATCAGGAGGGCGATGACAATGCCGGCGATGACGGTGACCAGGAGGGCGAGCCGAGCCCGCTTGCTCAGCGGTGCCCATTTCGGCGGCGGGTCGCCGGGGTGGTTCGGGTTGCGGCCCGGTTTGTACGACCACATGGATCCATCCTCAGTGGCACGCCGCGCGGGTCAAGGGCCGGACGGCTCGACCG
>JASFQX010000257.1:0-4223 GCA_050115215.1 Chloroflexota bacterium | reverse complement strand
ACCCGCGCAGCTATGTCATCACCGTCACCACGCGCGAGCGTCGCCAGAACGAGATCGACGGCACGCACTATCACTTCCTCTCCCTCGATGACTACCAGCGGCTGCTGTCGGAGGAGGGCCTGCTCGAGGCCAGCGAGGTGCACCGCAACTGGTACGGCACCCCGCGCGACCAGGTGCAGGCGGCGGTGGCCGTGGGCAAGGACGCCATCCTCAAGATCGACGTGCAGGGCGCGGACAAGATCCGGGCCAGGGTCCGGGACGCGCTGCTCATCTTCGTGGTCCCACCCTCGATGGAGGAGCTGGAACGGCGGCTCCGCGGGCGGGGCACGGAGGCGCCGGCCGATCTCGACATCCGGCTACGCAACGCACGCATCGAGATGGCCCGGCGGGGCGAGTTCGACCACGTCGTGGTCAACGAGACCGATCGCCTCGACGAGACCGCCGAGCAGATCGACGCCATCATCGTTGCCGAGCACGAGCGCTTCCCCGACCGGCGCGTGCGCGTCTAGGCGCCCATGACCGAGCCGCGCTTCGTGGAGGTCGCGGTCGACGCCCCGGGCGTGGCCGGCGGCCGCCTCTACACCTACGCCGTGCCGCCGTCGCTGTCCGACATCCGCCCGGGCGAGGCGGTGATGGTCGAGTTCGGCCGCCGGCGAGCCGTGGGCCTGGTGCTCGATGCCGCCGACCGACCGGCGGTGGAGGCCAAGCCGCTGCTGGCCCGGGTGCGCTCGGATGGTCCGCTGCTGGGGCCGCTCGGCCGGCGGCTGGCGCGTCACGTGGCCGAGCACTACCTGGCACCGCCGGGCCTGGTCGTGCGCGCCATGCTTCCGCCGGGCACGCTCGAGCGCATCGAGCTCTTCGCGGTGCGTACGAGCGAGCCGCCGGTCGATGGTGACGAGCTGCCGGCCGATGGCGACGAGGTGCTGGCCGCGGTGGCGGCGGGGGCCCAGGAGGGCGTGCCCGTTGACGAGCTGCCGAGAGCCGCGAGCCGGGCCATGCTGCTGCGCACGCTGCGCGCCCTGGAGGCCGATGGTGCCCTGCGCCTGGAATGGCGCGTGGTGCCGGCCACGACGAGGCCGCGCCAGGTCCGCTGGGCGGTCCTGACCGAGGCCGGGCGCGAGGCGGCGCGGAGCCTGGCCGGCGGGGACCGTCCACCCGGCCGGCCGCTCGGGCCGCGCCAGCAGGCGCTGCTGGCAGAGCTGGCCGCGCCTGCCCACGACGGGGCCGAGCTGGCGGCGCGGCTGGCCGAACGGCATGGCTCCTCCGCCGTCTCGGGCCTGGCCCGCCGTGGCCTGCTGCAGCTGGAGGTCCGCGTCGAGGCGCGCCGGCCGCTGGCCGGGCGGGCCGAGCCGACGCGCGGCAGCCGCCCGGCCGGCAGCGAGCTCGAGGCCCAGCAGCAGGCTGCCGTCGAGGTCGTGCTCGCGGCCATGGACGAGCATCGCGCCCACACCGTCCTGCTCGATGGCGACACCGCCAGCGGCAAGACGGCCGTCTACGTCGAGGCCATCGCCCACGCGCTGGCGGGCGGTCGCGGAGCGCTCGTGCTGGTGCCGGAGATCGCCCTCGCCACGCCGCTCGTCGATCGCCTGCGCCATGATCTCGAGACCGAGCCGGTCCTGTTGCACAGCGCTCTCAGCGACGGCGAGCGTGCCGACGAGTGGCTCCGCCTGCGCGCCGGTGAGGCGCGGGTCGTGGTGGGCACGCGCCTGGCCGTGCTCTCGCCGCCCGAGCCGCTGGGCCTGATCGTCGTCGACGAGGAGCACGACCCGGCCTACAAGTCCGATCGGACGCCGCGCTACCAGGCCCGTGACGTGGCCGTGGCGCTGGGGGAGCTGGCCTCCGTCCCGGTGGTGCTCGGCTCGGCCACGCCCGACATCGTCACCTTGGGACGGGCCCGCGAGGGTCGCGTGCAGCACCTGCGGCTGCGTGGGCGGCGGGCCGGGACGCCGGTGCCGGTGGAGATCGCCGACATGCGCGAGGAGCTGGCGGAAGGCAACCGGGGGTTGCTCTCGTCGCCGCTGACGGCCGCCCTGGAGACGCTCGACACCCGGGCCGGCGACCGTGCCATCCTGCTCATCAACCGGCGCGGTGCCGCCTCGGTCGTCCTCTGCCGCGACTGCGGGTACGTCCAGATCTGTCCCGAGTGCCAGCGACCGCTGGTCTTCCACGCGGCGGTCGTGGCCCTGCGCTGCCACCACTGCGGCGCGAGTGCACCCGTGGCCCGGCGCTGCCCGGCCTGCCGCTCCGTGCGCATCCGCTATCTGGGGGGTGGGACCGAGCGGGTCGAGCAGGAGCTGCGGGTGCGCTTCCCGGACCTGCGGGTCGTGCGCCTCGACCGGGACGTGGTCGAGCGCAAGGGCGCCGCCGCCCGAGTCGTGGACGACTTCACCTCGGGCGCGGCCGATGTGCTGGTGGGCACGAGCCTCGTGGCCAAGGGGCTCGACATCCCGGAGGTCACGCTGGTGGGGGTGGTCTCGGCCGACATCGCGCTCAACCTGCCCGACGAGCGCGCCGCCGAGCGCACCTGGCAGCTACTCAGCCAGGCCGTCGGTCGAGCCGGTCGGGGCGACCGCCCGGGCCGGGCCATCGTGCAGACCTATCAGCCCGAGCACCCGGCCATCGTGGCCGTGGCCAGCGGTGACGCCGATCCCTTCGTCGAGACCGAGCTGAGCCGACGCCGACGATTCGGCTCGCCGCCCTTCGGGCGCCTCATCAAGCTGACCGTGGCCCTGCCCGAGCGCGCCGCGACGGAGGCGGCGGCCTCTGCCATGGTCGAGCGCCTGCGGGCGCGCTCGGGCGAGCTCGCGGCCCGCGTCGCGGTGCTGGGCCCGGTCCCGGCCTACATCGCGCGCCGGGGTGGGCGCTGGCGCTTCCACGTGGTCCTGCGGGGGCCGGATCCGGCGCTTGTGCTGGGCGGCGACCCCGGGGTGCCCTGGTCGGTGGACGTCGATCCCGAGAGCCTGCTCTGACGACGGGTCCGGAGCGGCGCGTGTCTGCGGCCTATACTCGGGCCATGACGGTCAAGCCAATCCTCACCCTCGGTGACCCGCGGCTGCGCCTGAAGGGCGAGCCGGTCGACAGCTTCGGCAGCTACCTGCACGAACTGATCGACGATCTGACCCACACCATGCGCGACGCGCCCGGCGTGGGCCTGGCCGCACCCCAGATCGGCGAGGGGCTGCAGGTCTGTGTCATCGAGGTCGAGGGCCGGCTGTACGAGCTGGTCAACCCGGTCATCACCCGTGCCTCGGGCGAGGAGAACGACCTCGAAGGCTGTCTGTCCATCCCGGGCTACGTGGCCTACGTGCCGCGCAAGGAGAAGGTCTGGGTCGAGGCGCAGGATCGTCATGGCCGCAGCATCCGGGAGCAGGGCCGCGGCCTGCTTGCGCGCGCCATCCAGCACGAGCTCGACCACCTCAAGGGCATCCTCTACATCGACTACCTCGAGTCGTTCGACGACCTCATCCCGGTCAGCCGCATCGAGGAGGAGATGGCCGAGTCCGGCGAGGAGATGCCCGCCGTCGGCTGAGGCCGATCGTGACCGATCCCGTCCGCACCCTCTTCTTCGGCAGCGGCGCCGTGGCGCTGCCCGTGCTCGAGCACCTGCTGGAGATCGACCTGCTGACGGTGGTGGCTGTGGTCACGGCCCCGCCGCGACCGGCCGGGCGCAAGGGCACCCTGCGGCCGACTCCCGTGGCCGAGCTCGCCGAACGTCGCGGGTTGCCCGTGACCACGCCGGCTTCCCTGCGCGACGATGCCGTGCTCGACGCGCTGCGCGCCTACCGGCCGGGGCTGATCGTGCTCGCCGACTATGGGCGTCTCATCCCCGCGGCCGTGCTCGAGATGCCCGCGCACGGCGCGCTCAACATCCATCCCTCGCTGTTGCCGCGCCACCGGGGGGCCTCGCCGGTGGTCGCTGCCATCCTGGCCGGCGACCCGGTCACGGGAGTGACCGTCATGCGCATGGACGAGGGTCTCGACACCGGGCCGATCCTGGCCCAGGCCACGCTGCCTCTCGACGGCTCGGAGGTGACGCCGGAGCTCGAGGCACGGCTGGCCGAGCTGGGGGCCCGGCTGCTCATCGAGCACCTCCCGGCCTGGCTCGAGGGCTCGCTGAAGGCGCGACCCCAGCCGTCCGAGGGCGCGACCGTGACGCGACTGCTGCGTCGTGAGGATGGGCGGCTCGACCCCGCCCGCCCGGCCGCCGAGCTGGAGCGACAGGT
>JASFQX010000256.1:0-4244 GCA_050115215.1 Chloroflexota bacterium | reverse complement strand
CCGAGGCGGGACGACGTGGGTGAGCCGGCATCGCACGGTGAAGCCCGACACCACCAAGGCGTCGTCACGTAGATGCGGTGGGGCTGGAGCGAAGGTGGCTGCCCTTATCCGGGGAGACCTGCCGGGGTGTCGGGGCGACCCGACCGGCAGCGCCGCAAGGTGCTGGTGGACCCGGCAGGGGTCAGCAGAGGCCATAGTACCGGCGGGGATGGACCACGTCGGGAAGGGCCGAACGCCAGTCCGAGGGACGACCCGGACGGACTCGCGGATGGGGCATCGACCGCAGCCATCCTGCCCCCGTGGCAGGCCTGCATCCGGGGGCGGGCGGTGAAGCCGTCCAGGCCCGGAGCAGAGCGCAGCCCCATCCCGGCGTCCTCCGGGACGCTCCCTCACCCGGCCCGGAGCGCGGACCTGTGGGAGGCCTGCCTCTCGCGGGACAACCTCGCCCGGGCCCTCAAGCGCGTCGAGCGCAACGGCGGGGCACCCGGTCCCGACGGCATGACGACCGCGGCCCTGCGGCCGCATCTGAAGGCCGCCTGGCCGGACCTCCGCCGCGCACTCGACGCGGGTACGTACCGTCCCGCTCCCGTCCGTCGGGTGACCATCCCGAAACCCGCCGGCGGGACCCGGGAGCTGGGCGTGCCCACGGTGCTCGACCGTTTCCTCCAGCAGGCGCTGAGCCAGGTCCTCACGCCCCTCTTCGAACCCGCCTTCTCGGACCGCAGCTTCGGCTTCCGTCCGGGTCGGAGCGCCCACCAGGCCGTGGAGACGGCCCGGCGGGCCATCGAGGATGGGCGGACCTGGGTCGTCGATGTCGATCTGGACCGGTTCTTCGACCGCGTCCAGCACGATGCCCTGATGGCCCGCGTGGCCCGACGGGTCGATGATCGCCGGGTCCTCCGGCTCATCCGACGCTATCTCGACGCCGGGGTCATGGTCGCGGGCGTGCGGGTCGCGGCGACGGAGGGCACCCCGCAGGGGTCGCCGCTCTCGCCGCTGCTGGCCAACATCATGCTCGACGACCTTGACCACGAGCTGGAGCGGCGAGGCCACACGTTCGTCCGCTACGCCGACGACCTGCGGGTCTATGTGGCCAGCGAACGGGCAGCGACTCGCGTGCTCGACGGGGTCACGACCTTCGTGGAGCGGCGGCTCAAGCTCAGGGTGAACCGCGAGAAGAGCGGGGTCGCTCGCGCGACCCACCGAGGCCTCCTCGGCTTCGGCTTCTTCAGGCGCGGGGGCAGGGTGAGGGTCAGGCTCGACCCGGAGGCGAAGCATCGTCTGAAGGTTCGGCTGCGCGACCTCACCTCCCGGCGCTGGGGCGTCGCGATGCCGGTCCGGCTCGCGCGGCTCGACCGGTTCCTCACGGGCTGGGCCGCCTACTTCGCGCTGGCCGAGACACCCTCGGTGTTCGCCGAGCTCGACGAGTGGCTCCGCCGACGGTTACGGCAGGTGCGCTGGAAGGAGTGGAAGCGGTTCGCCGCGCGGCGCCGCAACCTCGTGGCCCTCGGTATCCCCGACCGGCAGGCGGGCCAGTGGGCGGCCAGCCGCAAGGGTTACTGGCGGGTCTCGGGGTCCCCGGTCCTCGGTCGCGCCCTGCCCAACGCCTACTGGACCGACCTCGGTCTGGTCCCGCTGGGCGCACGTATCGCTCGTCTCCGGGAGCACTGGCGAACCGCCGGATGCGGACCCGCATGTCCGGTGGTGTGGGAGGGGCTGGGCTAACCCCAGCCCCGACCCGATCGCGGACGTGCCCGCCGCTAGGCGATCTCGTACTGGATGAAGACGTTCACCGCCAGCTCGACCTCGCCCGGCAGCACCGGGGTGGTGACGCCGGCGTCGGCTGCGACGGCCATCTCAGCACGCGCCATGTAGATCGGCTGCGGCTGCTGCCCGCCCGACTCGCTGATGCTGATGATGCCGACGATCTCGACTCCGGCATCGGCGGCCAGCTGGTCGGCCTTGGCCCGCGCGTCCGCGACCGCCGCCGAGCGTGCCAGCTCCTGCGCCGCGGACGGATCCTCCACGCGGAAGCTGACACCGTTGACCTGGTTGGCCCCTGCCTTGACAGCCGCGTCCACGACCGTGCCGACGGCATCGATCTCGCGGACCGTCACCCGGACCTGGTTGCTGGCTTCCCAGCCGGTGATCTTGGGTGGCTGGCTGTTCCAGTCCTGGATGGGATTGAGGCTCAGGTTCGTGGTCTGGATGTCCTTCTCGTCGATGCCCAGGCCGGTCAGCGCCGCGATGACCGAGTCCATCGAGTCGGCGGCCTGCTGCGAGGCGGCGGCGGCTTCCTTGGCTCGCTCGGTGACCCCGATGTTGACGTCAGCCACATCCGGGACGGCATTGACCCGCCCGGTGCCGTTGACGCTCAGCGTGCGCAGCGTGTCGCCGTCGTCCAGGGCCGACTGGGCCGAGGCGCCGACCGCGCCGGCACCGATGGCCGAGGCCGCCAGCAGGCTGGCAGCGAGTCCGGCCGCCAGCCAGCGCAGGCCGGGGCGGGAGAGTGAGAGCGTCATGTTCACTGTCTTTGATCCTCCGGGTGAAAGGGTTCGCTTGGGCGAGGGTGTACCGGCGCCTGGCGACGTCGCCTCGCAGGGCCAAGACGTCGGACGGTACCGGGCGGTTCCCGATCTGGCGGCACCCCGCAGGGAACAGATGGCGAGGGCATGGGCTCGGGTGATGGCCCGGGTCGAGCTGATGGGCGAGGGCTCGGGACGAGCCCGCGGACGGCGGCCCCTGAGGGGCTAGCTCGGAGGGGCTAGCTCGACGGCTTGAGCGGGTAGATGACCTCGGTCAGCCACTTGTGGGGGTCGGGCTCGGCCGATGGGTCGGTGAGATACAGCTCCCAGGGGCCGCCGTTGGCGACATAGTCGGGGCTGGCTTCGAGCCAGCGGTTCATGGCTGCGTAGGTGGTACCGAGCGTGTCATAGGGACCGGCGTGGACCGCGATGGCCGCCGGGCCGGACGGCAGCTGGCTGGGCTGGACGGATCCGTCGGGGGCGATGGGGGCATCGACCATCATGCCCGCCTCGAAGTCGACCGTGTCCCCGAAGGAGTGATAGCGCGCGAACGGCGCACTCGTGCCCTTCACGCCTTGCTTGTCGAGCGCCTCCTTGACGGCCTGCATCACACGGCCCATCTCCAGTGACAGGGCAGAAGCATCGACCTCTGAACGCATGGTCGCCGTGTGGTGGCTGCGCAGGACGCGCAGCTCGATCTTTGAAGACGGTCCTCGTGGGTCAGGCATGACGGTACCTCTGCGATCGGTGCCCCGACTGTCGACCCATGAGCCGGTGGGCGCAAGCCGCCGATAGTCATGGTGGCGGTCACGCCGACGCGCCCACGTCGCGGTCGGTCGTCAGGGAGTCGTCGGCGACGACCGGTTCGGGTCGATGACCGGGTCGCGCCGTCCTCGCGGAGAGCTGCTCCACATGCACGCAGGATGGACGCGGTCGCAGCACGCTTGCACCGCGTTGGGCAGGGGCCGTGGGAGGCGCTACGCTCGCTCCATGAGACCGCTCGCTCTCGGAATCCTGACCCTCGCTCTGGCCGGCCTGCTTGTGGCCCCGCCGACCGCGGCGCTCGCCCAGGCAGCCACCCCCGACGCCTCGGCCACCCCCGACGCCTCGGCCATCCCCAGGGCCGCGTCCACGACGCCTCCGGTCCCGACCCAGATCCCGCTGGAATCGACGTCGGGCCGGCCCGATCTGTACCTCGACATGCCCTACTACCTCGGCGGGTTCGAGCCAGAGATCGTGATGACGCGGGGCGCCGAGCACTTCGCCAACCTCGACCCCGAGGATCAGGCCCGCCGGGAGCTGGAGGGTCTGCTCGAGACGGTCGGGGCCGAGATCGGCGACATGGTCTCGGGCTACGCGCTCGTGTCGCAGGAGGACTTCTTCAGCTTTGTCGTGGCCATCCGCATCGACGGGATCGAGCCGGGCAGTCTCCTGCCGGCTTACCTGCCCATCCTCTATGGCGACCTTGAGGAACCGCAGGGCCGGACGGCGCAGCTTGGCGGGAAGGACGTCGTCGTGGTCTCTTCGATCGGCAGCGAGGACGAGTACGTGGAGCTCTATCTGTACGACGAGGGCGACACCGTCTGGATGCTGCAGGGCCCACGCGACGTCGTCGAAACCACGCTCCACAATCTGCCTGACTCACCGGTCGGCGACTAGCGAGGGCACCTTCCCGGCTGCAGCTGCCTGAAACCCCGACCACGGGAACTGAGGTCCGAC
>JASFQX010000255.1:0-4246 GCA_050115215.1 Chloroflexota bacterium | reverse complement strand
GATGCAGGCCTGGTTGGCCAGCCAGGCCATGGTCGCTGCGCGATCGGCCACGACATACGTGTGCGACTGCGAATGACCGGCCTCGGGGTAGTCCCAGCGAGCGACCCAGTCGGGGGCGTGTGCGGGGATCTGCTTCTGCCAGAACTGTGTCTTGCCGCCGACGCCGTCCGGCCAGCGGTGCACGTTCAGCGGCCGATCGCGCAGGTAGGGGAGGATGACCGGGGCGATGGCGGTGTAGTAGCGGACCAGGTCGCGCTTGGTGAAGCCGGCGCCCGGGAACAGCACCTTGTCGAGGTTGGTCAGCTCGACGGTATGGCCGCCGACGTGCCAGCGGCCGCCTGCACCAAGCTCGTCAAGCGCCGCCAGCTCGTGCGGTGTGGCCGCGGCCTGGCCGGCCGACTGCTCGGGCCGGTGGATCGATGGCGTCGCGGCCCGGGAGTTCGAGCGCCCATCGGCCCGAGGCGCCGCAACCGCGTCAGCCCTGGGTGCTGCAACCGTGTCAGCCCTGGGTGGCGCCGTCCCATCGGCCCGAGACGCCGACTCCCCGTCAGCCCGGGGTGCCGGCTGGGGCACCTCGCGCGAGACGTCCAGGGGATCCCGATCCGGCTCGAGGCCCTTGTAGACCGCCTGGCGCAGCAGACCCTCGGCTGTCCATTCGGCGAACTCGGCGCGGATCACGTGCCGCGGCCGGCAGTAGTGGGCGGTAGTCGACGGCGGCACACCCGGCACGGCTGGTGCCTCCAGCTCATCCTCGTCGACGAGCGCCCGCAGCTGCCGGCGGGCGCGCTGATCGAGTCCGCTGCCGACGTGGCCGGCGAAGCGCCAGCCATCGGCCTCGTGCGTGGCCACGATGAGCGAGCCCAGCTCGCGATGGCTGCCCTGGCCCGGTTCGTAACCCGCCACCACGAGCTCCTGCTCCCGTCGCGCCTTCACCTTGAGCCACGCGCGTGATCGCACCCCCGCCTCGTAGCGGCTATGGCGAAGCTTGCCGATGCTGCCCTCGAGGCCCTGCGCCACGACGGCCGAGTGGAAGCGCACGCCTTCGCCGATGAGGTGGCGCACGTAGCGCACCGACGGGTGCTCGCGCAGGACGAGCCGCAACAGCCGCTTGCGCGCTTCCAGCGGCATGGCCGTCGTGTCCCAGCCTGCGAGGTGCAGCAGGTCGAAGGCGTGATAGACCAGGGCTCCCTCGCGGGCCGGCGTCTCCGTGGCCGCCGGTGCGCGCTCGCGTCGCTTCACGGCGAGGCCGCGCAGGCCGGTCAGCTCCTGGAGCAGGCCGAAGTCAGGTCGCCCGGCCGCGTCGAGCGCCACCATCTCGCCGTCGACCACCGCTCGGTCCGCGCCGATCCAGTCGGCGGCCGCCGCGGCGAATTCGGGGAAGTAGCGCCCCGCATCGACGCGGTTGCGCGTCCACAGCCTGGTCCGGCCGTCGTCGACCACCGCCTGCGTGCGATAGCCGTCCAGCTTCAGCTCGAAGAGCCAGTCGGGATCATCGAACGGACCGTCCACCGTGACGGCCAACATGGGCTCGACGAAGGCCGGCCTGCCAGCCCGTCGCGCGCCTTCCAGGCTCAGGTCAGCCAGCGTGCTCATGGGCGCGGGCTCGGCCGGCACCCCGGCCGCGACCTCGTCGTTGGTGCGACCGGTCAGGACCGAGGTCGGGTACTCCTCGATGTCCCAATCCTCGATCGCACCCTCGCGCTTGCGGATGAGCAGCCAGTCCTCCCGGCCGCGATCGCCACTGGTGCGCACGAGGGCGAACCGGCCGTTGAGCCGCTGGCCGTGCAGCATCAGCTTGAGCTCGCCGTTCGCCACCGAGAGGGCCGGGTCCTCGTCCTGCTCCGGATCCCACGTGCCGTGGTCCCAGACGATGGCGTCGCCGCCGCCATACTCACCGGCCGGGATGACACCCTCGAAGTCGAGGTAGTCGAGCGGATGGTCCTCCGTGCGAGCCGCACGCCGCTTGGCCAGCGGCTGCATCGAGGGCCCTCGCGGCACGGCCCACGAGACGAGGACTCCGTCGATCTCCAGGCGAAGGTCGTAGTGCAGGCGGGTGGCGCGGTGGCGACCCACCACGAAGCGACGGAACGGCAGCTGGGCCGGCTCGGGCGTCGTTCCCGCGGGTTCTGGCGTGCGCCCGAAGTCACGTTTCTGCTGATATCGCTCCAGCGACATGGGCGGAGGTTAGCGCGACTCGCTCGCGACGCCGCGGTGCGCGGCCTGATGAGCGCCGGCTCAGGCGTCCAGGTCAGCCGGGGATGACGCAGCCCTTGGGCTTGTCGGTGAAGCCTGGTCGGCAGGTCGGCGCCGGCTGGCCGCCGCCCCCGCCGCCTCCGCCACCGGAGCTGCCGCCTCCGCCTCCGCTGCCAGAGCTGGAGCTGGAGCTGCCACCGGAGCTGGAGCTGCCGCCGGAGCTGGAGATGCCACCACCGCCGGAGAAGCAGCCGCTGCCAGCGGACTTGACCGAACCCCACTGGCTCACGCCGCCGACACTGCGGCCGGCCCACGCGTTCACCGCTGCCAGCCAGGAGGAAGGCGCGCCGGGGTTCTCGAGGCTGGCGATGGACTGACCACAGGACCAGGTGTCGACCTGGTTCTTGCCGCCCGGCTGGGTCCCCCGCACGTAGAGCTCCGAGCGACTGCCACCGGTGACGGTCCGGACACGGGCCGTGACCACGCCGGTCTTGGGTGGCTTGAAGGTGGAGGCGGGCTTGTTCTTCATGTAGTCGCGCACGAACGCGTGCCACGTGCGGCCGGCATTGTCCATGGAGTAGATCTGGAGCAGGTTCGGCTGGGAGCTGTCGCTGTTGCCGTACCACACGCCCACCGCCAGCGCCGGCTGTTTGGCGTTCTTCGGCTTGGGCAGGTAGCCGTAGGTGGAGTAGTCCTTGAGGTTGTTGGTGGTGCCCGTCTTGACCGCGGCCTCACGGCGCGAGCCGTCCTTGGTGTTGCGCAGCTCGAAGATGTTCGCCCAGACCGGGTTCTCTCGCGGGTCGGTGTTGCCCTTCAGGATGTCGGTCATGATGTAGGCGGTCTGCGGGCTCCAGACCTGCCTGGTCACCGGCTTGCCGGCCTTGTAGATCTGCTCGCCCTTGGGCCCGATGATCTCGAGGACGTAGCGGGGCTCGGTGACCTTGCCGTTGTTGCCGAAGGCGCCGAAGGCGGCGGTCATGTCCAGCGGCCGCACCTCGACGGTGCCGATGGCACCCGCCAGCCCGGCCACGTCGAGGGCCTTGTTGCCGAAGGTGGGCAGGAACTCGAAGCCGGCCTTCACCACGTACTTGCGCACCATCTTGATGCCCACGCGGTCGAGCGCGCGGATGGCGGGCACGTTGAGCGACTGCTGCAGGGCGTCGCGTACCTGGATAGGACCGCGGTCACGACTGTCCGCGTCCTTGGGCGCCCAGCGCTTGCCATCGGCGGTGTAGCCGCCGAAGGGCGTGGTGATATCGAGCAGGACCGAGCCCGCGGTCAGCCGGCCGGTGTCGATGCCGGTGGCGTAGACCATGGGCTTCCAGGCCGAGCCAGGCTGGCGCTTGGCCAGGCCGATGTGGTCGTAGTAGGGGTCGAACTTGGGCCCCCTCTGCTTCTTGGCGTAGGCGTTGGCCGAGGCCACGTAGGCCAGGATGTCGCCGGTCTTGTAGTCCATGGCCACGAGCGCGCCATTCCTCACGCCCAGCGGACGCAGCTTGTCGATCCAGCTGCGGTCGCGCTGCAGGCCCCGCTTGGAGATCTGCTTGTAGTACTGGCCGACGGGCAGGTTGGGCGCGACGGCCCCGGCCCAGACGTACTTCTCGCCGAGCTTCTGAGCCTTGTAGTCAAGCGTCGTCTTGATCTTGTAGCCGCCGACCTGCACGGGGTCGTAGTCGTTGCCCAGGATGCGAGTCACTTCCTTGAGCGCCGCGGCCACGAACTGCGGCGCCTTGTACCTCACCCGCCGCTGCGGCTTGATGATGATCTTCTCGTTCTTGGCGGCCTCGATCTGCTCCGCCGACGGGGTCAGCCAGCGGCCCTCGCCTTGCCCGAGGCGGTCGAGGATGAAGTGCTGACGTCGAACGAGCTCGGTGTTGGTGCAGTTGGCTCCCGTCCCGCACGTCTTGATGATGAAGCGGGTCCGTTGCTTGCCCGTCTTCTTGTTGGGCTTGCCGTACTTCTCTCGCGTGATGTTGGTGTAGCGGCCCTTCTTGTTGGTCGCGTACGGATAGAGGTTGCCGGGCTCCTGCGGGATGGCAGCCAGGAGGGCCGC
>JASFQX010000254.1:0-4246 GCA_050115215.1 Chloroflexota bacterium | reverse complement strand
CGCCCGGGGCGTGCGCAAGCGCATCGACCACCTGGTCAAGCGGGCCGGCCTCCCCGAGCAGACGACGCCCCACACCCTGCGTCACTCGTTCGCCTCCCACCTGCTCGAGGGCGGCGCCGACCTGCGCGTGGTGCAGGAGCTGCTGGGTCACGCCAGCCTCTCGACCACACAGATCTACACCCACGTCAGCCCGGGCCGCCTGCGCTCGAGCTACCGCGCGGCTCACCCGCGAGCCACGACCGACGGTCCCGCCGACTCCCCCGAGGAGGGCGGCGAGCGCTCGTGAGCAGGGGAGCACTCGCCCGTGCCGGTCTCGTCATCACCGGCGCCTTTCTCCTTTCGCGCGCGCTCGGCTGGCTGCGCGTCATCGTCCTCGGCAACCTCTTCGGGGCGGGCGCGGAGCTCGACGCCTACTACGCCGCCTTCCGTATCCCCGACCTCATCTTCGAGCTGGTCGCCGCGGGCGCCATCACCTCCGCTCTCATCCCGGTCCTCTCCGGGCTCATCGAGCACGGGCAGCGAGATCGGGCCTGGCGCGTGGCTTCGACCGTGCTCAACCTCATGCTGGGAGTGCTCATCGCGCTGGCCTTGCTGCTGGCCATCCTGGCGCCGGCGCTGGTGCCGCTGCTGGTGCCGGGCTTCGACGAGGACACCACCCAGGCGACCATCGAGCTCACGCGCTTGATGCTCATCAGCCCCATCTTCCTGGCCGCGGGCTCGATCGTGACCGCGATCCTCCAGACGCAGGACCGCTTCGGCGCGACGGCCATGGCCCCGGTCGTCTACAACGCCAGCATCATCACCGGCGCGCTGCTGCTGGGCCCCAGCCTCGGCATCTACGGCGCGGCCATCGGCGTGGTCGTGGGCGCGGTGGGCCATCTGCTCATCCAGCTGCCGGCACTGCGCGGCCGCTTCCGCTACTCGCCCGCGGCCGACCCCTCGGACCCGGCCGCGCGCAAGACCTTCTGGCTGATGCTGCCGCGGGCCATCGGCATGGGCGCCAACCAGATCACCTTCCTGGTCAACACCGCGCTCGCGACGACGGTGGCGGTCGGCGCGGTGGTCAGCTATACCGTGGCCTTCAGCGTGCTGCAGATCCCGCTGGGCGTGATCGGGCTGCCGCTCGGCATCGTGCTCCTGCCGGCCATGTCGCGGGCGCTGGCCAAGGGCGACGAGGCCGAGTTCGGCACCATGGTCGTGCGCGCCCTGCGCCTGCTGTTGTGGGTCATGACCGTCGTGGCCGCCGTGGGCATCGTGGCCCGGGACGAGATCGTCGACCTGCTCTTCGGCTGGGGCTTCGACGAGGCCGCGCTCGCAGCCACGGCGGGCGCGCTGGGGGTGTTCCTGCTGGGTCTCCCGGCTCACGCTCTGAACGTCATCCTCGCGCGCGCCTTCTACAGCGGCCAGGACACCATCACGCCGGTGAGCGTGGCCATCGTCTCGGTGGCCGTGAACGTGACCATCTCGGTCATCACCGTCGGTGCGCTCGGCATCCGGGGTCTGGCGCTGGGCATCGCGCTGGGCGCCTGGTTCGAGGCCACGACCCTGACCATCCTGCTGCGCCGCCGCCACCCGGCCATGGCCGTGGCCGAGGTGGTCCAGGGCGGAGCACTCTCGGCCGTGGGCGCCGTCGTGGCCGCGCTGATCGCGGCCCTGGTGCTCGGGCTGGGCCTGGCGCCGGATACCTGGGCCCGCGTGCCGACCCTCATCGTGGAGCTGACGCTGGCCTCCGTGGCCGGCCTGGCCGTCTACCTCCTGTACAGTCGGCTGGTGCGCCTCCCCGAGCTGCCTCGCACGATCGACCTCTTCCGGGCCGCCGTCCGCGGCCGGTGAGCCTGGCCGGTCCCGCCATGCGCGTCATCGCCGATGCCACCACGGCACCCGCCGACTGGGACGCCCGTGCCGTGGCCGTGCCCGGCGGGCACGTCATGCAGTCGGCGACCTGGGGCCGCGTCCGATCAGGGCAGGGCTACCAGTCGCGCTATGTGACCTTCGACGACGATCGCGTGGCGCTGATCCTGCTGCGGCGGTCCCGGGGGCTGCCCGGTACCGAGGCCGTCGTGCGCCGAGGCCCGGCCCACGGCGGCGAGACGGGCGAGGTGTCAGCAGCGCGCGCCGCGGCCCTGGCCATGTGGGCTCGCCGGATCGGCGCCCACAGCCTGTTCCTCGATCCTGAGCGTCCGGCCGACCCGGCCTACGCCGAGGCCATGGCCAAGGCCGGGTTCGCGGTGACCGAGGGGCCGGAGCCGTCGATCCACGTCATGCGCCGCACCCTTGAGCCCGGGCTCGACGAGGCGGCCCTCCTGCGCAGCTGCTCCAAGTCGACGCGCCAGCGCATCCGTGCGGCGCAGGCAGCGGGCACGACCGTGATCGAGACCGACGAGCCCGAGCGTCTGCGAGCCTTCGCCGAGCTGCTCCACGAGCGGGCGGAGGTCGTGGGCATGCAGCTCCAGTCCGGCACGGGTTTCGTGGAGGTCTGGCGAGCCCTCATCGCGGCCGGCCTCGCGCGCGTGCTGCTGGCCCAGCACGACGGCGAGCTCGTCGGTGGGCTGCTCCTCTTCCGTCAGGGCGGCATCCAGGCCACGGCCTACTCGGCCGACAAGGCCTCGCGCCGCCGCGAGCTGCCAGGCACGATGCACCTGGTGCGCTGGACGGCCATTCGCGACGCGCACGCCGAGGGCTGCCCGGCCATCGAGCTCGGGGGCGTGGACCTGCCCGGCCAGCGCACCCTGCCACGACCGGGTGCGCCCAACCGCGGTCTGTACGAGCACAAGCGTGGCTTCGGGGCGATGTGGGTCGAATGCGAGCCGCCGCGACGCATCGTGCTGCGGCCGGGTGTCGAGCGGCTGGCACGAGCCCGCCGGCGCACGATCGACCGGCTGCGGGGGATGCGAAGATAGCGACCATGGCATCCGACCTCGAGCGACTGCGCACGGACGACGAGACCTGGGACGCCTTCGTGGAGGAATCCGGGAGCGCGTTCCCCCTGCAGCTGTCGGCCTGGGCCACGGCCAAGGCTCCGTACGGCTGGCGGGCGGCACGGGTGGTGGCCGATGGCGGATCGGGTCCCATCGGGGCCCAGGTCCTGGTGCGCAGCCTGGGTCCGGGTCCCTTCGCCCTGGGCTACGCCCCACGCGGCCCCGTCGCGACCACCGTGGACGCGGCCAGCGTGCAGGCCTTCACCGAGGCCCTGCGCGACTTCGCTCGTGAGCGCCGGCTGACCCACGTCACGGCCGATCCCGGACTCGAGGGCCATGCGCACGATGCGCTCTTCCTCTCGGCCGGCTGGCAGGCAGCCGAGGCCCTGCAGCTGGCCTCGACCCAGATCATCGACCTCTCCAAGTCGGAGGAGGAGCTCTGGCACGACGTCTACAAGTCCAGTCGGCGCTATGCCAACGGCGCCCGCAAGAAAGGCTGCTACGTGGAGGACGCGGGCGAGGAGGTGCTGCCGGTGTTCTACGACATCCTGGTCGAGACGGCCGAGCGCTCCGGCTTCATCCCGCGCGCCATCGGGGCCTACGCAGACGTCTATCGTGCCTTCGCCGCCGGGGGCAAGGCCGCCATCCTCATCGGCTATCTGCCGGACGGGCGGCCCGTCTCGAGCAAGATGATCCTGGTCAGCGGCGGCCGCGCCTCGCAGCTCTACGGCGGCCTGACCGACGCGGGCACCGAGGCCAGGAGCGGGCACTTCTTCGAGTGGGAGGCGATCATCCGCGCCAAGGCCAGGGGTGCTGACATCTTCGACATGTGGGGCCGTTCGACCAAGGGCATCGCCCACTTCAAGCAGGGCTTCGGCGGGCGGGTCGTGGAGTACGGCGGCACCTTCGACCTGGTGGTCAACGGCCCGGTGCGGTCGCTCTACCAGCATGGTCGACGGGCCTGGGTCCGCTTGGCCCGCCGGCGCCGCGGCCTCGATCCGAACACGCCCGTGTCGGCCACCCCGGGCAGTGACTGAGCCGCGCCTCTCCGAGCTGGCCGCGCTGCTGGAGTCGCGGGGCCAGCTGGCCTCCGACCCGCTCCCGGCCCACGGCGCCGAGCCGGACCCGCCCGTGGGAGCCATCCGCTACGACTCCCGCCAGGTGCGAGCGGGCGACCTCTTCGTGGCTCGCCGGGGCCAGCACGCCGACGGGCACGACCACGTCGAGGGCGCCGTCCGCAGTGGAGCGGTGGCGGTCATCGTGGAACGTCCGCTGCCCGGCATCGAAGTGCCGGAGCTGGTCGTCCGTGACGCCAAGGTTGCACTCGG
>JASFQX010000253.1:0-4248 GCA_050115215.1 Chloroflexota bacterium | reverse complement strand
CGTCTTCTATACGGGCGGCGAGGCCATCAGCGAGTTCGGCATCCACCTGCCCGACTTCGATATGGTCATCATCGGTGACGAGTTCTTCTACGGACTGCCCAACATCCACTCCATCCGCGGCTCCAAGCCGCGAGAGCCGGAGAACTACCTGCGGGCGCTCGATCGCGTCCGCACCCTGGCGCCCGAATGGCTCCTTGGTTCGCACATCATCCCCATCGAGGGCCGGGACACGATCGGGCGCGTCGTCACCAAGTCACGCGATGCGGTGCAGTACCTCTGGGACCAGTCGATCCGGCTCATCAACGAGGGCCGTACGCCGACCGAGCTGCAGCACGCCCTGCGGGAGCTGCCCGAATGGCTCGTGGAGGCCCCGTTTACGACCTCGACCTACGGCACGCCGTTCACCACCGTGCCGGAGTTCTTCAGCGGCTGGGTCTCGTGGTTCGATGGCGACGCTACCAACCTCCTGCCGACCCCACGCGACGAGAAGGGGCGGCGCTTCGTCGCACTCATGGGTGGCGCGGAGCGCGTGCTGGCAGAGGCTCGGGCCGCGCTCGAAGGTGAAGACCCCCAGTACGCGGCGGAGCTGGCCCAGCTCGTCGTGAGTGCCGACCCTGGGAACGAGGACGCGCGCCTGCTGAAGGCGGCCGCACTGCGCGCGCGCGGTTACGCGGAGCTCAATCCCATCGCGCGCTCCTGGTACCTCACCGGCGCGCTCGAGCTCGAGGGTGCCTTCGACCCCAACCAGGTGGTCGCCCAGGGCATCGCCTCGCTGGCAGGGTCGATGCCGCTCGCGGAGGTCGTCCGCAACTGGCGCTACCGGATCGATGCGGCACGCGTCGGAGCCGAGCCGGTCGCTATCGACCTCGATGTGACCGACACCGGGGAGTCCTTCCGTCTGCTGCTTCGCAACGGCGTACTCATCGTCGACGGCGTCGACGATAGCGACGCGGACGCGACGATCGTGATGCCCGCAGCGCGGGTGCGGGGCCTCGCCGGGGAGCCGACGCTCGAGGCGCCGGATGTCGAGGTGAGCGGCGACCGGGCAGCCGCCGAGCGATTCGTGAACGTCTTCGCGACAACGGCTCCGGACTTCGCCATGCATAGCCGCTGACATACGTGCGGGACGACGGCGAAGCCGAGGTAGCCTGGCTGGTCCGCCGAGCGGGCCACGTATCGAAGACCGTCAAAGGCCTGCTCATCGGCCTCGCGGCGATGCCATCCAGCACGAGATCGGGCACGGACGGCGGCTGGACCGCCGTGCGCTCGCGAGCGTGGTGTGGCACTCCGTCGGCGTCATCCTCGGGGCACTGCCAGCATTCCTGCTGCTCATCGCACCTGGCTGGATGTCATCGACACGGAACTGGCCGTCGACCTGGTCGTCTGGAGCGGGATCGGTCTGCTGCTCGTGCTGGGATATGCCGGCGGCCGCCTGGGCGGCGCCACGCCGCGCGGCGCTCTCATCCACGGCGTACTGCTGGCATCGCTCGGTGTCGTCGTGCTCGCCGTCAAGTCGCTGCACTGACGTAGTGGAGCGCGGCGATGACCCGGCGGCGCTGGTCGTGGAGGAGCCGCCAGAGCTCGTCATGACCCTGGCCCCGGATGACGCTCGTCTTGGGTGGCTGGAGACCGAAGGAGGTGAAGCGGTCGAGGAGGCGCGTCGTGCCTGGAGCGACTGGCAGGACGCGTGAGCGGGGGTCCAGCGTGCCATGCGCTCCGCCGGCATGAGCACCGCCCGCATCGACGCCTACCGCGTGGGCACGGGGTACGACGAGGGTGGCGGCCAGTCGTTCGAGGGCTGGCTCGACGAGATCGAGGCGGACCTCACCGAAGGAGACCCCCGATGACCACGAAGACCACCGAGCTGCGCCGCTGTACGGGCAGCGCTCGCTTCGGCATCGAGCCGCACGAGGCGCCGATCACCGAGTTCCCGACACAGCCATCCCGCAAGGATGGCCTCGGCACGATGTGCACCGAGCACTGGCGGGCCTACGTCAAGGCGCTCCGCGAGGCGCGAAACGCCGCGAGCGCGACCGATGGATCCGCACCGGCGGACGCACCGGAAGCCGACGCCGCGTAGCGACATCGACTGTGGTCCCCTGAAAGCGTTCGATTGTTGGCACGTTGTTGATTCGCGACGGGAATCCGGCAACAACCCCTTGACAAGGGCCAGGGAGTGGTAGCCTGGAGTAGCTCATCTACCACGTGTAGAAGGAGTCTGGGCGCCGTCCTGAACAGGGGCGGCGTCGTCTTCTCTACGCGCCGCTCTCCCGATACCGCTGGGCCGAGGCCCGGTACTTGTTCCGCTTCCACTCGGCATCCACGCAGTAGGCCGTGAGCAGCTGGTATGTCGTTGGCCACTCGCGCAGGATCACCACGTGTTCGTACGTGGGCGGGCAGATCCCGTAGTGCCGGTACTTCCCTCGCGACTCCGGGAATACGCCGACATCCGCCTCGTCGGCGTCCAGGAGTGCTCGGATCCAGCGCAGGCGGCGGCAACGATCGAGGTCAGGCACTCGGTCGTCAGGCCGGCCGGACGGTCCCGTCTGGCTGACTACGTGCCAGAAGCCGTCCTCCTTCCCGTTCAGTAGCGGCTCTCGTTTGATGGTGACTGGTCGATTGCGCCACCTGGCGGTGCGGTCGAGGAAGTCCGAGCAGAACGCCCGGTAAAGGACCTCCTCAAACTCGGGCCAGGACCCGCCGAACTCGATCTCGTCGGGCAGAACCAGACTCGTCACGGGCGAGCGGTCCGAGGGCTCGCCGACGGATGCCAGTGGAAGATGTTCACCTTCCTGGAGGCCAGCGGCGAAGTCAGGCCAAGGCGAACGCCGGCCCGATCCTCGAGGTGCTTCGCGAGCAGCGCCTTGGCTGCGCTTCCGGTGCCACGAGCGCGAGAGCTGACTGCGCCGACCAAGAGGTCCGTGAGTTGCAGCAGCTCGACCTCGTCGGAGCGGACGATCTGGACGCGTTCCACAACCTGGCCGGACCAGTCGTGGTTCGCATTCGCCAGCACCTCGCGAAGCTTGCGAACCTTGGCTCCGCCGTTCGAACCCTTGATGTCCAGGTAGATCCGGTGGCGGCGTGGGGGCGCGATGACGAAGTGCAGAACCTCGTAGTACATCTTGTAGTACCAGGTGTCGTGGTCCTGCCCGAATGCCTCGTGGTTCAGGTCCGCCTTGGGGGCCACTACCGCCCGGAATCGCAGGTCCGCGTCGTCCAGGAAGAGGTCGATCACCGCGAGGTAGTAGTCGAGCTTCGCAGGCGAGACCTTGGTCCACTTGGCCTCGAAGGTCCTCGCGAGCCCGTGGCCGACCTTGAGATCCCGCATCGCGGCAGCCACGTCGGCGACGTGGCTGCCTGGCGTGACCACAGCCCCAAGGGTCATGGAGCTCTGCCCGTCCGCCTCGAGGTGGCAGCTCTCGTCGCAGTAGATGTTGACGATGGAGTCGTCGATCACGATGCCGTACATGCCTCGCTGTGGATAGCCAGGAGGTCCGAGCGGTCACGAGGCCGATGATGCGCCGCCAGCACGCCGCCTGGAGAGGCAATCATAGGTCACCGTCACCTCGTGTCGGACCGGGCCTCCGAGCTCGTTCGCCCGGCGTGGCCGGGGTCCCTCCACGCCGACCGGCGTGACCAAAATGGCGAAACTCGGCCGCGCGCGTAACGTGCGGCGTGGTCCCCCCGGGCGCCCATCTCAGCGCCATGTGGGTACCCCGCCCCGGCGCCCATGTCGGCGCCCGCCTCGACGTCGCCGTTGGCTAGGGTCCTTGCGCTCGTTGCAGCTCGGGCACAGCACGCCGGGCCGTGCCGGCAGCGGCTCGCCGCTCGTTCGACGTCAACCAGCCACAGGAACCCGCGTGGGTCTCGCAGCCACGACGGTCGCAGACGCGCAGGGGCGGGCTCAGCTCGGCGACGTCATCATCACCATCGCTCATCCCGGCAGGGCACCAGTTCTCTGATCGCGGCCCCGCCCGCTCACCGCACCTACGACCCGAAGCGCGCTCGCATGCCGGCCACGAATGCCTCGTCCTGCTCGATCGAGTAGCGCTGGCCCAGCAGGGCCCGTGCACCATCCCCCCAGACGTAGCGCAGCTGTGACGTGCCGTCGGTCGCTGCCCCCCAGATGGCAGCAGCGACGTCCTCAGCTTCCATCTGCCCGGTGGGGGTCCCGGCTGCCGCGGTGAACGCGTCCACCATGGGCTGGTACTCCGCCAGCTCTGGATCGTTGGTGAAGACGAACGAGCG
>JASFQX010000252.1:0-4249 GCA_050115215.1 Chloroflexota bacterium | reverse complement strand
ACCTCTAGGAGCAGGCACGATCGATGGCACGAGTCAAGCGCGGCGTCGCCGCCCACAAGCGTCACAAGCGACTCCTCAAGACCGCTGAGGGCAAGACCGGCACGCATCGCCGGCTGATCCGGTCGGCTCGGGAGGCGCAGCTGCACGCGATGGCCTACGCCTACCGTGGCCGCAAGGAGCGCAAGCGCCAGATGCGCTCGCTGTGGATCACCCGCATCAACGCGGCCGCACGCCAGAACGGCACCACCTACGGCCGGCTCATGAGCGGCCTCAAGTCGGCCGGCGTGGAGCTCGATCGCAAGAGCCTGGCCGACATCGGTGCCCGCGATGCCGCGACCTTCGCCCGCATCGCCGAGGTCGCCAAGTCCGCGTAGCGACGAGCCGCCAGCCCGTCGTGGACGTCGCCTCGTTCGAAGCCCAGCTCGAGGACCTGCGGGCGCGGGCCATCGCCGCCATCGCCGGTGCCGGTTCGCCTGAGGCGCTCGACGCCATCGAATCGGCCATGCTCGGCCGCAAGGGCGAGCTCAAGAGCCTGCTCGGAGGGATCGGCCAGCTCCCGGCCGAGGACCGGCCCAAGGTCGGCGCCCTGGCGAACCCCGTTCGCGCCGCCATCGAGGCGGCGCTCGCTGAACGCCGGGTCGGGCTGGAGGCCGAGGCCCTCGACAAGCGCCTGCTGGCCGAGGCCGAGGACGTCACCCTCCCGGGCCGCTCCGTGTGGCGCGGCTCGCTGCACCCGCTGCGCGAGACGGAGCGCGAGATCGCGCGCATCTTCGGCCAGTTCGGCTTCGTGGTCGTGGAGAGCCCCGAGGTCGAGTCCGATGAGCTCAACTTCGAGGCCCTCAACATCCCCGCCGATCATCCCTCGCGGGACCTGTGGGACACCATCTACGTCAAGGACCCGGCCGAAGCCAGCCGCGGCGACCGGCTGCTCCTGCGCACGCACACGTCACCCGGTCAGATCCGGGCCATGCGCGACCGTGAGCCACCGATCCGCATGCTCACGCCCGGTCGCTGCTACCGCTACGAGGCGGTGGACGCCAGCCACGGGTTCGAGTTCTTCCAGATCGAGGGCCTGATGGTGGATGAGGGCACCACCCTGGGCCACCTGCGCGGCCTGCTCGACGCCTTCGCCCACGCCCTCTTCGGGGCCGACCGCGCCACCCGCTTCCGGCCCGGCTACTACCCCTTCACGGAACCCTCGGTGGCCTTCGACATCGGCTGCGTCGTGTGTGAAGGGGAGGGCTGCCCGGCCTGCAAGCGCAGCGGCTGGATGACCATCCTCGGCGCCGGCATGGTGCACCCCCTGGTGCTACGCAACGGCGGCATCGATCCCGAACGCTTCCAGGGCTTCGCCTTCGGCATGGGCACCGACCGCATCGCGATGCTGCGCTACGCCATCACCGACATCCGCGCCTTCCTCGCGGACGACATGCGCTTCCTGGAGCGGCTGTAGATGCGCGTCCCCCTCTCCTGGCTCAGCGAGTTCGTCGACATCGAGCTCTCGCCGGAGCAGCTGGCCGAGCGCCTGACGCTGCTGGGCATGGAGGTCAGCAGCATCGAGCGCGTGGGCTCCGACTGGCATCGCATCGTCGTCGGCGAGCTGCTCGAGGTCGCCCCACACCCCAACTCGCAGAAGCTGTCCCTGACCCGCGTGCGGACCGGCGAGGGCGAGCTCTCGATCGTCTGCGGCGCGACCAACATCGAGGCCGGCCAGCGGGTGCCGGTGGCGCTGCCGGGCTCGATGCTGCCGGGCGAGCGCTACATCGAGGTCACCACCATCGCCGGCACCGAGAGCCAGGGCATGCTCTGCTCCGGCGATGAGCTGGGACTCACCGCCGACGCCGAGGGCATCCTCATCCTGCCCGCGGACTCGGGGCTGGGCCTGGATCTGCGGGACATGGCCGGGGACGTGGTCCTCGACGTGGACGTGAAGCCCAATCGCGGCGACGCCCTCAGCATCGTCGGGCTCGCGCGCGAGGTGGCCGCCGCCACCGGTGCCAGCCTGCGCTGGCCGGACCTGTCGGTCGCAGAGGACGGCGACCGGACCGCCGACCACCTGCGGGTCGATGTCGATGACCCGGACCTGTGTCCGGTCTTCGTCGGTCGCTACATGGAGGGCGTGACCATAGGTCCTTCGCCGTGGGACGTGCAGAAGCGCCTGATCGCGGCCGGAGTGCGGCCTATCTCCAACGTCGTCGACGCCTCCAACTACGTGCTCATGGAGCTGGGCAAGCCCATCCATACCTTCGACGCCGACCGGGTCTCCGGGGGCCACATCATCGTCCGCCGTGCCCGGGACGGGGAGCGCCTCGAGACCCTCGACCACATCGAGCGCGAGCTGACGCCGGACACGCTGCTCATCACCGACCCGTCCGGGCCGCTGGCGATCGCCGGCGTGATGGGCGGGGCCGAGAGCGAGGTGGGCGACGAGACCACCGACATCATCATCGAGTCGGCCATCTTCGATCCCGTCAGCGTCCGCCGGACCGCCTTCCGCTACGCCCTGCGCAGCGAGGCCAGCCTCCGCTTCGAGAAGGGCCAGGAGCATCGCATGGCGCGCCTGGGCGCCGATCGCACGGCGGCCCTCATCCAGCGCTGGGGCGGCGGGCGCATCGCCACCGGCGTGGTCGACACCCAGCCCGAAGCTCCCCTCGGGGTCCGCATCCCGTTCCGGCCCGAGCGCGTCAACCGGCTGCTGGGCGAGGTCATCGGCGTCGACGAGCAGCGGGCCCACCTCGCGCGCGTCGAGGTGGCCACGGAGGCGGCGTCAGCCGGCGAGCGCATCCCCGTCATCGCCGGTGACGAACCGCTGACCGTGCCGGCCGACCCGGCGGAGGCGCTGGTGGCGATCGTGCCCGGTCACCGCCGCGACCTGGCCATCGAGGCCGACATCATCGAGGAGATCGCCCGCGTCCGCGGCTACGAGACCGTGGCCGGGGCGCTGCCGCACACGGGCATGCCGGCCTACCGGCCGGATCCCCGCCTGCTGACCGACCGGTTGCGAGACCTGCTCGCGGGCGCCGGCCTCAGCGAGATCATCACGCACGGGCTCATCGGACCCGAGGACCACGCTCGCCTGGGCTACGACGCCGAGGACGGCGACACGATCGTGGCCGCCAACCCGGTGACCATCGATCACTCGCAGCTACGCCGCTCGCTGATCCCCGAGCACCTGCGGGTGCTGGTGGAGAACGAGCGCCAGCGGACCCCGGACGTGCAGTCCTTCGAGATCGGCACCCTCCACCGGTGGCTCGATGGCGAGCCCGTCGAACGCAGGGTGCTGGGCCTCATCCTGGCCGGCCGCGAGCGACCGCTGACGTACGACCGCGAGGTGCTGCCCGTGGACGTGGCCACGGCCAAGGGTCTGCTGGAACAGCTGGCCGCCCGCCTGCTCGCGAGCCGCCTGAGCTACGAACCGGTCGAGCCGCGGGACGGAGTCGAGCATCCCGGCCGCACGAGCGCGGTCGTGGCCGTCGCCGCGAACGGCGAGCGCACCGTCCTCGGTCGAGTGGGGGAGCTGCATCCGCGGATCCTCGAGGCCTACGACTGCCGCGCCCAGCATGTCGTCTTCGCCGAGATCGACCTCGATGCCTTCGAGCGCTCGGTGCCCGAGCGCGTGCGCATCGGCCGGCTGGAGCATCGCCCCGGCGTCGAGCGCGACATCGCCATCGTCGTTCCGGCCAAGACGCCCGCCGGAGCGGTCGAGGCCATCATCCGCGAGCATGGAGGCACCCACCTGCGCTCGGTCGCGCTCTTCGATCAGTACCGCGGCGACCCGCTCGGCGCGGACGAGAAGAGCCTTGCCTACCGGCTACGATTCGAGTCCGTCGACGACCCGCTGGACGAGGATGCGGTCCAACCTGCGGTCGAGCGAGTCGTTGCGGTGTTGTCTGATGAACTTGGCGCGCGCCTGCGCGCCTGATAGCGTTGCGCCTATGAGGTGCCTGTCATGACCATCGGGACAACCGATATCTTCCTGCTGGTCATCATCGTTTCCACACTGGTCGTGGGCTTCTTCTGGGGTGCGCTGCGGAGCCTCGCCCTCCTTGCCGCGTGGGTGCTGATCTTCATCACCGGTTCGTACCTCAAGACCGAGCTGGGGTCGTACCTCGCGAGCGAGTGGGGCCAGTTCTCGGCGCAGTACAACGACATGGCCGCCTTCGGCATCATCTTCGTGGGCCTGCTGCTGGCGGCTCCGTTCGTCATCTTCTTCACAACGCGCGGCGGGCAGCGACTGACCCGCTACCAG
>JASFQX010000251.1:0-4261 GCA_050115215.1 Chloroflexota bacterium | reverse complement strand
TGGCCATACGACCGGTGGACCCGCGCGCTCGCCGCCTCGTTTGCCGCGCGTCTCACGGGGTGCACCATCCGACCGTGGAAAGGCCCACAGAGCCCCCCACCTGCCCGATTCGGCGGTCGACTGGACACCTGGTCGGGACAAAGCGCCCGGCGGAACAGCCGCGCCCTGCGGCGCTACGCGCGGCAAGGCTGCGTGGCCGGCGCGTCCGGCGGCCCGGCGGGACAACCGCGCCCGGCGGGCCACCCGCGCCCGGCGGGACACCCGCGCCAGGCGGAGACACCCGCGCCCGGCGGGACAGCCCAGCCCGGCGGCGCTACGCGCGCGGCAAGGCTGCGTAACCGGCGCGCCTAGCGGGACACCCGCGCCCGGCGGGACAGAGCGAGCGAGACGATGACGGCGCGCAAAGGCACCCAGCGCCCGGCTCGCGGGTTTAGGACGGGCTCGGCCGTCACGCCGGCCACCCGCTGAACGGCGAGTCGCCGCCTAGCGCGGGTCCGTCTCGCCGAACGTCGACACCGGTCCGTCCGCGCCGTCCAGCGCGAGCTCGACGAGCGTAGCGTGCATCACGCCGGTCGATCCCTTCGTCGAGAAGGGGTCGACCTTGGTCAGGAAGGCCGTGCCGGCGATGTCGAGATGAACCCACGGCAGGGTGATGAACTCGCGCAGGAAGAGGGCTGCGGTGATCGCTCCACCCTCCGCGGAGCCCACGTTGGACATGTCGGCGAAGGGCGAGTCGATGTCCTTGCGCAGATCGTCGACGAGTGGCATGCGCCAAAGCGGCTCACCCTGTCGCGCCGCGGCCGCGGCCACGTCCGCCCACCACTCGTCACTGCTGCCGAACCCGCCGCTCATGTAGCGCCCAAGCGCCCGGGCCATGGCCCCGGTGAGGGTAGCCACGTCCACGGCGTGCGTGGCCCCCTGCTGCTCGGCCCAGGTCAGGGCGTCGCCGAGGATGAGCCGGCCCTCGGCGTCGGTGTTGTTGATCTCGACGGTCTTGCCGTTCATGGCGCGGACCACGTCGCCCGGCCGGGTCGAATGCGGCCCGGGCATGTTCTCGACCGCGGGCGCGACTGCCATCAGCGGCAGGTCGGGGGCCAGCCGGGCCGCGGTGGCGATGGCGTTGATGACCGTGCAGGCCCCGGTCTTGTCGGTCTTCATCTCGCCCATGTTCGGCGGCGGCTTGAGGCTGATACCACCGGTGTCGAAGGTCACGCCCTTGCCGACCATGGCCAGCAGTCGACCGCGCGCATCGCGCTTGCGGGCTCGCTTGTTGCGCAGAGCGATGAAACGAGGCGGGTTGTCCGAGCCACGGCCGACGGCCAGGAACATGCCCATGCCCAGCTCCCGTGCCTCGTCGGGACCGAAGACCGTGAGCTCAAGGTCGTGTGCTCGCGCCAGGTCGCTGGCCTCATCGGCCAGGACCTCCGGGCTGACGTCGTTGGCTGCCCGGTGGGCGAGGCGGCGGGTGCGATTGCCGCCTTCGCCGATGACGCGTCCACGCTCCGCCCGGTCAGCCAAGTCGCCAAGATCACCGGACTCGACCACGAGCGTGGCGGCGTCAAGCTGCGGCGGGACCTTGTCACCGGGCTCGTTGTAGATCGTCGAGGGATCCGCGGCGCCCTCGATGAGGCCGCGCGTGAGCAGCTCGACCACGGACGCCTGTGGCGCGCCACCCCGGCCGACGAGCTCGTCGGGCAGGTGGACAGCCAGGGTGGAGACGTCCATGCCGGCCAGCCGCCTGACGATCACCGCCCCCAAGCGACGCGAACCCAGCCGGTCGATGGCGCTGCCGTCGCCCACGCCCACCGCGAGCACGACTCGCGCGCCGGTCTCCCGCGCCGGCAGCAGCGACACCGACCATAACTCCCCTCTCGCCGCGCCCACCTCGCGTAGCTGGACGAGGGCTCCGCCAAGGCGGCGATCGATCTCGGCCAGGTACTCGGGCAGCGGATCGCTGCTGGGGACGGTGACGGCGAGGACATCGGCTTCGACGTCCCACGGTGGTCGCTGTTCGACGTTCAGGCGCATGCGTTGACGGTCTCTCTCCTGTCGGGACCCGCCAGGCGGGTCGGTGGTCGGCGGGCTGTGATGATCGCGGAGCAGTCTACGCTCTCTCCGGCCGCGGCCGAGCCAGTCTGGCTAGCATGGGCCCATGACGATCACCGAGCGGGTGCGAGCGTGGCTGCGCGCCATGCCCAAGGCGGAGCTTCATCTGCACCTCGACGGCTCGCTGCGCCCTGCGACCGCGCTCGAGCTGGCCTCCACCCGCGCGCATGACGCGGGGGACCTGCCCACGACCATCGAGGAGATGCACCGGCGCCTGGTAGCCCCGGAACGATGCGCCGACCAGGCCGAGCTGCTACGAGCCTTCGACCTCCCGATCGCCCTGCTGCAGGATGCCGAGGCGCTCGAGCGGGTCGCCGCTGAGCTCGTCGAGGACGTCGCCGCGGACGGCACCGTCTATGTCGAGATCCGCTGGGCGCCGTCGCTCCACACCCGGCGTGGGCTGAGCCTGCCTGACGGCATCGCGGCGGTGGCCCGTGGCGCGAACGCGGCCGCCAGGGTGAACGGCGTCGACGTCCGCCTCATCGCGGTGGCCCTCCGCACCCACGACGCGGACACGGCCCTCGACGTCGCCCGGGCCGGGCTTGACGCACTCGACCAGCATCTCGCCGGCTTCGACATCGCCGGCGTGGAGCGGGCGGCACCGGACCCGCTGGCCTTCCAGGGAGCCGTGGAGCTGGCCCGGGACGGCGGCCTCGGCATCACCTGCCACGCAGGCGAGTGGGGTGGACCGGCGCAGGTCCGTCGCGCCCTCGAGCTCGAACCCTGGCGCATCGCGCACGGGGCCCCGGCAGCGGACGATCCGGACCTGATGGGGCAGCTGATCTCGCGGGATGTGACCCTCGACATCTGCCCCACCAGCAACCTGCAGGCCGGTATCGGCAGAGACGACCGTGCCGCTCCCCTGCCCCGCCTCCTGCGCGCCGGTGTGCCTGTGACCATCAACACCGACGACCGCACGGTCTCCGACCTGACCTTGAACCGAGAGCTCGAGCGCGCGATCAGCCGTCTCGGGCTCACGCCGGCAGAGGTCGTGCGAGCCATGCGGCAAGCCTACGACGCCGCCTTCCTCCACCACGACGAGGCGCTGCGCGCCCGGCTGCGGCGACGCTTCGAGACGTGGGTGCAGCAGCACCCGCCGCCAGCCTGAGCCGGCGTGGTCCGGCCTGGCGCATGGGAACACGACGCGAGCGGCCAACATGGCCGGGTACGACGATGAGCATGGCCGGGTACGACGATGAGCATGGCCGGGTACGACGATCAAGGGGTGCGCGTCGCGGCCAGCGCGTCGAGGACCGACTCCAGCTCTTCGGGGCCGGCCGCGATGGCGGTGGGCTGCCGCTCGGGCGACAGCGCACGCGCCTGCTCGGCCGTGCTGACCCCGGTGAGCACGAGCACGCTGCGAGCGCCGACCGCGTTGGCCGCGGCGATATCGGTGGCCAGCCCGTCGCCGATGACCACGGCCTCCTCGACGCGCACGCCGGCGAGCGCCGCCGCCTCGCGCATGAGCCCGGGCTCGGGCTTGCCGATGACCACGTCCGGCTCGCGTCCGCCGGCGGTGACGATGGCTGCGATCATCGCGCCGGCACCAGCCTTGAGCCCATCGGGCATGGGGAAGATGGGGTCACGGTTGGTGGCCGCGAAGTAGGCCCCGTCACGGACGGCCATGGCGGCTGCGGAGAGGCGCTCGAAGGAGAGCTCGAAGTCGACCCCGCAGACGACGGCGTCCGGCCCGCGCGCGTAGCCTTCGTAGGAGCAGTCGGTCGTCGCCAACTCTACGTCACCGAGCTCCCGTCGCAGCCCCTCGCCACCGAAGACCATGACCAGGCGTGGCGGCCGGGGCATGGCGGCCAGGGCCAGCGCCGTCCCGCGTCCGGAGGTCAGGATGCGGTCGAGCTCGACCGGGGCGCCCATGCTCGCGAGCCGGTCGGCGTACTCGGTGCGGTGCCAGCGCGAATTATTGGTGACATAGACGATGATGTCGCCGGCAGCAGCCCGCTGCGTCAGCAACTCTGGCATGCCGGGGATCCTCTCCGTACCCCGGTACACGACGCCATCAAGATCGACCAGTAGGAGCATGGACCGATGGTAGCCGCCCACAGGGGCCCCAGCCGGTGACGGCGCGATGACCGCTCAGGGCAGCGTCGACGAGCTCGATCTGCTCCTCGTCGACGGCGACAACCTGCTCCACGACGTC
>JASFQX010000250.1:0-4264 GCA_050115215.1 Chloroflexota bacterium | reverse complement strand
CCCTCAAGGGCCACCAGGGCCCACAGGTTGAAGGCGTTGACGCTGAGGTAGCCGTAGCCGCCGGCCGTGCCGAACATGCGCTCGAGGTACTCGTACGGGCCCATGCCGAAAGGCAGCGCGATGATGAAGAAGGCGAGCCAGGCCGCGACGAAGGCGGTCAGCAACCGCCGCGGGCCCTGCTCGCGCGAAAGCCAGGCGGCCACACGGGCCGGGGCCCAGGGTGGCTTGCGGGGGCCCGAGCCGACTTGCAGCAGGTGACGCTTGAGGAGCACGACCGCGACCAGGGGGATGAGCACGACCCCGAACTGCGGCTTGACCAGGGCCGCCGTGGCGGCCAGGGCCGCGGCTCCCTCGCTGTTGCCACGGATGAGGGCGGCCAGGCCTAGCAGCACGATGAGCGCACCGGCGACGTCGGTCTGGCCCCATAGCGCGGAGTCGTAGAACGAGACCGGGTTGAAGAGGTAGAGGGCCGCCGCGGCCAGGGCCAGGGGCTCGCTGCGCGGGCCGGGCCAGGTCCAGCCACGAACCAGCCGGAAGATGACGTAGGCCACGGCGACATCGAGCAGGATCGGCGGCAGCTTGACCAGCTCGCTGGCGCTGGCGGCCGGCCCCGCCAGCAGGCCCACGAGCCAGAGGACGTAGAGGTAGGCCGGCGGGTAGTCGGCGAAGCCGGCGTTGGCGTAGAACCCGCCGGGTCCGTGCTCGGCCATGGTCGCGGCCCACGAGGCGTACGAGGCCACGTCCGATTCGAAGCCCGAGGCCGGGAACAGCACGTATGCGATAGTTAGCCGCAGCACCAGACCGACGAGCAGCAGGACGAGCAGGGCGGGGCTCAGGGCGAGCACTGAAAGGGGGCGGACCGGCTCCCCGGGGCTACGGCCGACCCCTTGTGCCAGGGTCGATGTCACCGACGACGTCCGGCCTCCTGGGAAAGCGATGAGGTGAGCGCGAGTATATCAACGGGCTCTGCCGCGGCTCCGGAAGCGCCCCCGCTCGAGTCCGGACCCGGCGCCTGGCTCGAGGTCCGGCTGCAGCGCATCGACCCCGTCTGGGTCTCGGTGGGGCTGTTCGTGCTGGCGTTGCTCGTCTACCTGGGCTCCAACCCGGCGCGCCACGACTTCTACGACCACTTCGTATGGCAGGCCCACGCCTTCCTGCAAGGACGCGCCGAGATCGCCTATCCCGTGACCGACGGCCCCTTCCAGAACGGCTACTTCCAGGACGTCCTGCCGGTGGGACCCGACCGGGCCCTGTTGCCCTTCCCGCCGCTGCCGGCGCTGGTGCTGCTGCCGTTCGTGGCGGTATGGGGCCTGGGCACGAACGGCGCGGCCGTGGCCGCGGTCCTGGGCGCGGTCAACGTCGTGCTCTGCTGGGTCATGCTGCTGGGCGTCACGCCGCGCCGCTCGGCAGCCCTGCTGGGGACGCTCTTCTACGGCTTCGGCACGGTGGCCTGGTACGCGGCCATGCTGGGCACGACCTGGTTCCTGGCCCACGTGGTGGCCTCGACCTTCCTCTTCATCGCCATCGCCCTGGCCGTGCGAGCGGACACGGCCGGCCTGCGCCGGCCCGGCGCCCGCGGGCGCGGTCTGCTGGCCCGCCAGTTCGGCGCCGGACTCGCCTTCGGCACGGCCGTCACCGCCCGCTTGACGACGATCCTGGGGGCGCCCTTCTTCGTGTTCGTGGGCGGAGGCGGAACGTGGCCCCGCCGGGCGGTCGCCGCCGGGGTCGGCGCGCTCATCCCGGTGGCCCTGCTGCTGGGCTACAACGTGGTCACGACCGGCGAGGTCTTCCATCCTGCGTACGACTATCTCTACGAGGTCGAGTACCGGCCCCGACCCGAGCTGGTCAACCCCGACTGGGCGGCCGAAGATCCGCGTTACATCCCCCAGAACCTGGGTCTCATGTTCGGCTCGCTGCCGCTCACGCCCTTGCTCGACGACCCCGCCTGCGCAGCCGAGCCGATCGGCCTGGGCTCGCTTCTCGACCGCCGTTGCCCGCTGCTGCAGCCCGACCCCATCGGGCTCAGCCTGCTGCTCACCAGCCCCGCGTACTTGCTGGCGCTGCCGGCGTTGCGAGATTGGCGACGACGGCTGGTGGCGGGCGCCGCGCTCGCGGTCCTGGCCATCGCCATCGCCGACCTGATGCACTTCAGCCAGGGCTGGGTCCAGTTCGGCTACCGCTTCAGCAACGACTTCGCGCCCTTCGCCACGGTGCTGGTGGCGCTCGGCATCGCCCGCCTGCGCGCCGGCTGGATCTCGCTGGCACTGGTGGCGGTCTCGGTGCTGGTGAACGCCTGGGGCGTGTACTGGGGCGTGACGCTGGGGTGGTAGGCGATCGACCGGCGAGCGCCGGCGCGACCAGCTCCGAGCGGAGGGCAGACCGGCGCGACGTCCTCCTGGGCGCGGTCCCGGTCTTCCTCGTGGCCCTCGGCCTCTACGTGGCCACGCTGCTGCCGGACGTGGGGCTGTGGGACACGGCCGAGATGCAGACCGTGGGGCCGGTGCTGGGCGTGGCGCACCCGACCGGCTTCCCTACCTGGACGCTGCTGGCCTGGCTGGGGTCCGTCGTGCTGCAGCCGTTCGGCAACGAGGCCTATCGGGCCGACCTGCTGGCAGCCCTGTGCATGGCCGGGGCCGCGGCCCTGCTGGCGGTGCGCCTGGTGATGGCCGCGCGTCGTGGGGCCGTCGGCCTCGTGGGCGGCCTCGCCTTCGCCCTCACGCCGGTGGCCTGGAAGTGGGGGCTGCGGGCGGACCCGCACGCGCTGCACGTCTTCCTGGCCGCGCTGGTGCTGGTGCTGCTGGGGGTGTGGCAGGCCCGTCGCGGTCGCGAAGAGACAGGCGCGGGCCGGTGGTTGGTAGCCGCGGCCGTCGTCTACGGCCTGGCCCTGGGCAACCACGCCCTGTCGCTGCTGCTGGCGCCGGGCATCGCCCTCTACGTGCTCACGGTCGCGCCGCGCATCCTGTGGCAGCAGTGGCGGCTGGTGCTGGCTGCGGCCGGGGCGCTGGTGCTCACCACGGTCCTTGTCTACCTCTACCTGCCGCTCCGCTCGGCCATGGACCCGCCGCTCGACTACGCCAACCCCGAGACCTGGTCGGGCTTCTGGTACGTGGTCCTGGGCCAGCAGTTCCAGGGCTCGTTCGGGCCGCTGCCTCCCCTGCTCGACATCGCCTCAGGCATGTGGGACGAGCTGGTGCGGAATCTCGGACTGCTCGCGGCTGTGGCTGTGGCCGGGGTCCTGCTCGGGCTCCTGCGCCACCCGCGGCTGACGCTCCTCAGCCTGCTCTGGTTCGGCTGCACGTGGCTCTTCGCCATCGGCTACCCCAACGCCGCCATCGAGCGCTACTACCTGGTGCCGCTGCTGATGGCCGGCCTGTGGATCGGCCTGGGCGCCGACGCGGCGATCGAGGCCGCGAGCGGGGTGCTGGCCGGTCGCCGCGCCCTGGCTGCCCGCTCGGCCACGGTCGTGGTGCTGGCCTCGCTGGTGGTCCTGGCGGTGGTGCCCGCGGCCGGTCGCTACCAGCGCCTCGATGCCTCTGGCGACAGCCGTGGGCGGGACTACCTGGAGGCGACCTTCGCCACCCTGGACCCGGACGCGGTCATCATCTCGTGGTGGTCGTACTCGACGCCGCTGTGGTACGGCCAGCATGTCGAAGGTCGACGGCCTGACGTCACCATCATCGACGACCGCGACGTGCTCGACGACGGCTACGGCACCGTCCAGGCCGCCGTCGAGGCCTTCCTTGGCGAGCGGCCCGTCTACATCATCCGCCTGGATCGCGACCTCGATGCCCTGGCCCAGCGCTACCGTCTCACGCGCGTGGGAGGCATCCCGGCCGCGGTCTACCGCGTGGAGGCGGCCACCAGCGAGGGATGACGCCAAGCCCCCCTCGCCCCCTCTAGGATAGGGGCGTGCCTGAGCAGGAGCAGCCCGAGACCGACGCCGACCGGCCCGCGCGGGCACCGGCCCTGAGCTACTTCTTCCCGGCTCATGACGAGGCCCAGAACATCGAGCCGCTGGTGGAGGAGGCGCTTCGGGAGCTGGCCGCCATCGCGGATCGCTTCGAGATCATCGCCGTCGACGACGGCAGCACCGACGGCACCGGCGCCATCGCCGACCGCCTGGCCGCGGAGCACGCCAGCGTGATGCGGGTCGTCCACCACGCAACCAACCTCGGCTACGGCGCGGCCGTTCGGTCAGGCCTGGCTGCGGCCCGCTATCCCCTGATCTGCTTCACCGACGGCGATCGGCAGTTCCGGATCGCCG
>JASFQX010000249.1:0-4267 GCA_050115215.1 Chloroflexota bacterium | reverse complement strand
AAGCGTCACGCCCGGCTCAACACCATCACCCATCTGCTGTCACAGATCCCCTACCAGGACCTCACGCCCAAGAAGCTGAAGCTGCCCAAGCGCCAGCCGGCCGGCGACTACACCCCGCCCGACTACCGCGGCTTCAACTTCGTGCCGGCGGTCTGGCCCAAGACGTAGGAAGCGCCGGCCGGCCGCTGCGCCGAGCGCGAGACGATGGCGAGCGACACGGTCGGCGCGCGATGGGCCCGGCGCCTGGGCCGATGGGCCCCCGGCATCCACGCGGTACGCACGTACCGGCGAGCGTGGCTGCGGCGAGACCTGATCGCGGCCATCGTGCTCTCGGCCCTGCTGGTGCCGCAGGGCATGGCCTACGCGGAGCTGGCCGGGCTGCCGGCCATCACCGGCCTCTACGCCACGGTCATGTGCCTGCTGGCCTACGCTATCTTCGGGCCCTCGCCCTACCTGGTGCTGGGGCCGGATTCGTCGCTGGGTCCGATCATCGCGGCGCTCATCCTGCCCCTGGCGGCCGGTTCGGAGCAAGAGGCCGTGAGCCTGGCCGCGATGCTGGCGCTGCTGGTCGGCGCCATCGCCATCGGCGGCGGGCTCGCCCGGCTGGGCTTCGTCTCGGACCTGCTGTCGCAGCCGGTGCGCATCGGGTACATGGCGGGGCTGGCGCTGGTCATCATCGTCAGCCAGCTGCCCAGCCTGCTGGGCATCACCATCGAGGGCGACGGCATCGTGACCGACTTGAGCGCGATCCTGGGCGCCCTCGAGCAGACGGACGTGGCCACGCTGCTCATCGGGCTGCTGGCCCTGGGCATCATCGTCGGGGCCCGCTGGTGGCGTCCGGAGGTGCCCGGCATCCTCGTGGCCGTCATCGTGACCATGGTTCTCTCAGCCCTCCTGGACCTTGCCGATCAGGGCGTGGCCGTGGTCGGCGTCCTGCCCCAGGGGTTCCCCCGGCCGGCGATCCCGACCGTCGACCCGGCCGACCTGCCGGTGCTCGTGGGCGGGGCCATCGGCATCACCCTGGTGGCGGTGGGCGATACGGTCTCGGTCTCGTCGGGCTTCGCCACGCGGCGCGGACGCGAGCTCGACACCGACCAGGAGATCGTGGCCATCGGCGCCGCCAACGTGGCTACCGGGCTCTTCTCCGGCTTCCCCATCAGCACCAGCAGCTCGCGGACCGCGGTCGCGGACCAGGCCGGGGCCAAGACGCAGCTGACCGGACTGGCGGCCGCGCTCCTGGTGCTGCTGATGCTCGTGGCCGTCCCTGGCCTGGTCCAGTGGCTGCCGCTGTCGGTGCTGGCGGCCATCATCGTCGTGGCCGGGGCGTCGCTGGTGGACGTGCCCCGCCTGCGCCGGCTGTGGCACGTCCGGCGGAGCGATTTCGGCATCGCGCTCGTGTGCCTGCTGGGCGTGGTCTTCGTGGGCGTCCTGGAGGGCATCGTCATCGCCGTCCTGGTCTCGGTGGCCGAGATCTTCATCCGCGCCTGGCGGCCCTACTCCGCCGTGCTGGCCAAACCCGAGGACACCCACGGCTACCACGACGTCTCCCGCTACCCGGGTGCGACGCGACCGGTGGGTCTCGTCATCCTGCGCTGGGACGCCCCGCTCTTCTTCGCCAACTCGTCGCTCTTCCGGGACCGCGTGCGGGCGCTCGTCCGCAGCGAGGAAGAGGCGGTGCGCTGGGTGCTGGTGGCGGCGGAGCCCATCACAGACGTCGACACCACCGCCGCCGACATGCTCGTGCGCCTCGACGAGGAGCTCAACGCCGAAGGCATCCACCTCGCCTTCGCCGAGCTGAAGGACCCGGTCCGTGACAAGCTGGACCGCTACAGCGTCTACGACACGATCGACCCGGCCCACTTCTACCCCACCATCAAGACCGCCGTCCGAGCGTATCGAGCCGAGACCGGCGCGGACCAGACCAGGTCTGTGGCACAGTCGTGAGCATGAGCGACGGTTTCAGCGGCGACGCCATCAAGCCCAGCACCATCCACGCAGACCGGCCGGCACGGAAACTCACCATCGAGTGGGCCGACGGCCACACCAGCAGCTACGACCTCACGGCTCTGCGCTGGCTCTGTCCCTGCGCCACCTGCCGTGGCGAGGCCGGGCAGCCTGGCTGGCTCGACTCGAACCCGACCTTGACCGAGGAGCAGCTGACCCTGAACGATGTCACGCTGGTGGGTCACTACGCCATCCAGCCGCACTGGGCCGACGGCCACAGCAGCGGCCTCTACTCCTTCGATCACCTGCGCCGGAACTGCCCCTGCCCGGACGATACGGCCCGCCGCCTGGCCGAGGAGGCGCCAGAGGGCGGGGCCCTCGAGCGCACGGACGACTGAGCACGACAGGGCAGACGAACCGCACCAGCCGATCCCTGTCGTCCGGCGTTGGCCCCTGCTAGCATTCTTCCGTGACGACGACCCGCGATAGCGCACGTCCCCGGACCGGTCCGCGCACACCACGCGAGCCCGGCTTCCCGTTCATCACGCGGGAGCTCAGCTGGCTCGATTTCAACGAGCGCGTGCTCTACCAGGCGGAAGACAGGCGCAATCCGCTGCTGGAGCGGGTGCGCTTCCTGGCCATCTTTTCCAGCAACCTCGACGAGTTCTTCCAGGTCCGCGTCTCGGGCCTGATGCAGCAGGTCGCGGCCGGCCACTCCAAGCCCACGCCGGACGGCCTCTCGGCCAGCCAGAAGCTCGACCGCATCCGCGGGCGCGTGCTGCAGCTGCAGGCGCATCAGTCCGACCTCTTCGACGGCATCAGCGAGGAGCTGGCCCAGGAGGGCATCCGCATCTTGCCGCTGGAGGACCGGCCGCAACGCCAGACCGAGCTGCGCCAGCGCTTCATGGACGAGATCTTCCCCGTCCTGACACCGCTGGCCGTGGACCCCTCCCACCCCTTCCCCTACATCAGCGACCTCTCGCTCTCGCTGGCCGTGACCGTGCGTGACCCGGCCACCGGCGATCGGCGCTTCGCGCGCGTGAAGGTACCGCCGGTGCTGCCGCGCATGTGGGAGGTGGCGCCACGCACGTACGTGCTCCTGGGGCGGGTGATCGCGGCCAACCTCGACCTCCTCTTCCCCGGCATGGAGATCGAGTCGCACCACCTCTTCCGGGTCACCCGCAACGCCGACCTCGACATCGAGGAGGACGAGGCAGACGATCTGCTCATGGCCATGGAGGAGGAGCTGCGTCGGCGCCGCTTCGGCAAGGTCGTGCGCCTGGAGATCGAGCGGTCGATGCCCCACGAGACCCGGGCCCTGCTGCAGCGCGGCCTGGGCCTGGAGCCGGCCAACATCTACGAGATCCGGGGCATGCTCGACCTGCGCGGCCTGGAATCGATCGCCGACCTCGACATCCCGGAGCTGCAGCCGGTGCCCTGGACGCCCGTGGTCCCGCCTCGACTGGCCCCCCGCGAGGAAGATGAGGACGCAGGCGTCGACCTCTTCGCCCGCATCCGCGAAGGAGACATCCTCGTCCACCACCCGTACGAGTCCTTCACTCACTCCGTCCAGCGGCTCATCCAGCAGGCGGCCGACGACCCCGACGTGCTGACCATCAAGATGACCCTGTACCGCACGAGTGGTGACTCGCCCATCGTGCAGGCGCTTATCCGCGCCGCCGAGAGCGGCAAGCAGGTGGTGGTGCTGGTCGAGATCAAGGCCCGCTTCGACGAGCGCGCGAACATCGTCTGGGCCAAGGCGCTGGAGCGCGCGGGCGCGCACGTCGCCTACGGCCTGCTGGGCCTCAAGACGCACTCCAAGTGCGCGCTCATCATCCGCCGAGAGGCGGGTGGCCTGCGACGCTATGCCCACATCGGCACCGGTAACTACAACCCCAAGACCGCGCGCATCTATACCGACCTCGGGCTGCTGACCGCCGATCGCGTCCTGACCGGCGACGTGACCGACCTCTTCAACGTGCTCACGGGCGTGGCCAAGAAGGACCGCTACCGGGAGCTGCTCGTCGCGCCCAAGTCGATGCGGCCCATGCTCGAGGAACTCATCTCCGAGGAGATCGAGCGGCATCGCGAGCACGGCGATGGCCGCATCATCATCAAGTGCAACGCCTGCGTGGACCCGGAGATGATCCAGAAGCTGTACCAGGCCAGCCAGGCGGGCGTGCCCATCGACCTCATCATCCGCGGCATGTGCTCGCTGCAGCCGGGCGTCCCGGGCTTCAGCGAATCGATCCAGGTGCGGTCGATCGTCGGCCGCTACCTTGAGCACTCGCGCATCTTCTGCTTCGGCCAGGGCGAGCGTGAG
>JASFQX010000248.1:0-4268 GCA_050115215.1 Chloroflexota bacterium | reverse complement strand
ATGCGCGAAGAGCGAGCCCAGCGACCCCTGACCCAGGTCGAGGAGGAGCGCCTCGTCGCCGATCTCGACCATGTAGCAGGACGATGGTCGGCCCGGGCTCTCGGCCCATGCCGGCGCCGAGCCGATAACGGTGAGCTTCAAGCCGATCCGGCGGCGCGGCGCGGGCTCCGTGTCATGTGCCTGCTCCCTGTGGCCTAGGTGGTCAGAGACGCCTCGCTGGCCAACGAGGCCGCGACGCCGGCCGCGTCGTTGATCCGGTTCGGCAGCACCACGATACCCGCTTCTTGAGCGCCGTCCCAGTCGGAGCTCTTGCCGCCCACCGCCAGCACCGGACGGCTCCCGATCGCCCTCAGGGCGTCGGCCACCTCCAGGGCCGGCGCGCGGTCGACGACCTGCACCACGGACATGACCGCCATGCGGGCGCGGTTCTGTTCCATGACGTGCACCCAGCTCGCGACCGGCACGTCGGGGCCGAGATAGAGCACGCCAACGCCCCGTCGCCGGAGCGCGACGGCGAAGGCGAGTGCGCCGAGCTCGTGACGGGAGCCCGGCGGCAGCCCGACCACGACGCGTGGGTCGCCGACCGAGGCGGCCGCTTCATAGAGGGCAGACAGGCGTCGATGCACAGCCGCGGTCGCGGCGTGCTCAGCGGCCACATCCAGCTCGCCCTCGGCCCAGGCTGAACCGATGGCCGCCAGGGCCGGCATCAGCAGATCGTCGACGATGGCTTCGAAGGAACCGAGGGCGAACATCTCGTCGAGCGCCGCCCCGGTCGCGGCGATATCCATGACCGTGGCCGCCTCGACGAACTGACGGATCAGCTCCGCCCGCCGAACGTGTGAGGCCTCGTCCGAGGGCAACGGCCGCGGCTCGGGGCGTGGAGTGACGACGGGGACTTCACCAGCCAGCACGGCTCGACTGGCCTCGCTGGCGGTCCAGCCCGATTCCGTCAGCTCGCGCACGCGCACGAGCGTGGCGATGGCCCGCTCGTCGTAGAGCCGGTAGCCGGACGCGGTCCGCTGCGGCCTGACCACGCCGTAGCGACGCTCCCACGCGCGGATCAGGGGAACGCTCACGCCGGAGCGGATCGAGGCTTGCTTGATGCTGTACATGCTTTGTCGACTATAGCGTCCCTGCTCCAGAAACACAAACACTTGACAAGGTCTCGACAAACCCGCTACCATTCGGCTCGTCCGATGGACAAACGCTGAACACACCGCAACCGAGTCAACCACTGAGGAGGCTGACGATATGACGCAACGGTGGCCCGTCTGACCGGGCCCACGAGCTGAGGCGTAGACCGCCGTTTCACACCGACCGATGGCGAGATGAGGCTCGCCGGCATCCCCGCTCTCAACCAGGAAAGGAATGTATCCGATGCGCAAGAACAAGATCCAGATCCTCGGCGCCGCCGCCGCCCTGGCCGCTGTCGTGGCCATCCCCGCCGTCGCCGCTGCTGACGGCCATGAGGGCGCCAAGGTGCGCGTGCTCCACGGCGTGGGCGATGCCCCGGCCGTCGACGTCTATGCCAACGGCGAAGAGCTGATCGACGCGCTCGAGTTCGCCAACATCACCGACTACGCCACCGTTCCCGCCGGCACCTACCTCATCCAGGTCGTGCCCGATGGCGCGACGGTCGAGGAAGGCCCGGTCGTCATCGAGGCCGAGCTCGAGTTCGGCGAAGGCACGATGACCACGGTTGCCGCCACCGGCACGCTCGCCGGCGAGGCTGGCATCATCCCGCAGGTCGTGGCCGACATGCCCGCACCCACCGCGGACGGCACGCAGCTCCGCGCGTCGCACTTCAGCTTCGACGCTCCGGCCGTTGACATCGCCCCTGTTGGTGGTGACCCCGTCCTGACCGAGGTCCCCTTCGGCGCGACCTCTGACTACCTCGATCTCCCGGCTGGCGCGATCGATCTCGAGATCCGCGGTGCCGGCAGCCCTGACGCTGTCTTCACCATCCCGACCCTCGACCTGGCCGCCGGCAACAGCTACTCCGCCTACGCCATCGGCTCCTTCGAGGAGGGCACCTTCACGGTGATCCCCGCCCTCGACGCCTCGCTCGCGGCTGTTCGCGTCGGCCACTTCAGCGCCGATGCCCCCAACGTCGACGTGTACGCCAACGGAGAGGCCATCCTGACCGATGTGCCCTTCGGCGCGCTCTCCGAGTATCTCTACGTCCCCGCCGGCACCTACCAGATCCAGGTCGTGCAGACGGGCACCAGCCTCGAAGAAGGCCCCGTCGTCATCGACGCCGAGCTGACCTTCGATGGCGGCACCATGACCACGGTCGCGGCCACCAACGAGCTGGCCAACATCACGCCCGTCGTCATCAACGACAAGATGGTCAACCCCAACGCCAAGGGCTCCAAGGTCCGTGTGGTCCACCTCAGCGCCAACGCGCCCAAGGTCGATGTCGCCCCCGACGGCTCGGGCGTCAAGAAGGCCGTCTTCAAGAACCTGCAGTTCGGCCAGGCCAAGGGCTACCGGAACGTGCCCGCCGGAGCCATCGACCTCGACATCCGCCCGGCCGGGAAGAAGGCCGTGGCGTTCGACATCCCCGAGCTGACGCTCGAGGACGGCAAGGCCTACAGCGCTATCGCCTACGGCCAGTTCCCCGACTCCTTCAACGTGATCCTCGTCGAAGAGGCGTCCGTCAACTAGCACCTCCCTGGACCTCGTGCAGGGCTCGGTTCCCCCCGCCGGGCCCTGCACGCCTCGCCTGCCACACGCGTCAAGACAACCACCGAAACGCTTTCGAAGGGATATCAATGATGTTCAAGAAGATCATGGCCGGCGTGCTGCTGGCAAGCCTCGCCCTCACGGCCTTCGCTCCCGCCGCCGCCGGCGCCGAGGCCAAGGGCCAGATCAAGTCCAACAAGGACGCCGTTTCGCGCATCGTCGGCTTCAGCTCGTTCAACAACGACCGGCTGGACACGCTCATCGCCGCGGTCACCTGCGAGCAGTTCGAGGGCGATGTCGTAGAGCTGCTGGCCAACACCGACAAGATCACCATCTTCGCGCCCACCAACTACGCCTTCCGTAAGCTTGGTCGCCAGCTCGACCAGCTGCTCGACCTGGGCCTGGGCAAGGACGGCCTCACTGCCGAGAACGTGTGCGCCGTCGACTCGCTGCTCGGCGAGGGCACGCTCTTCACCATCCTCGGCTACCACGTCACCACGCCCAAGATCTGGTACAAGCAGGCCAAGGCCGCTCGCGGCGCCACCATCGACATGTTCACGGGTGAGCCGGCCGCGATCACGGGCCAGCGCGATGTGGTCCGCATCGACGGCGCCAAGGTCGTGGTCAAGAACATTCGCTCCAAGAACGCCATCACCCACGTCATCAGTGACGTCATGATCCCGCCGAGTGTCGAAGAGGCACTGGCCGACGCGATCGCCTCCTAACCACTCCCTCCCTCCCTCTGCCGGCCGGGCCGACCCTACGGGGTCGGCCCGGTTCGTTGTGGGCCGTCGATCCCTGTCGCTGCACCCACCCTCACCCTTCGAGCTGAAGATGCGCCAGGCCGACCAGTCAATCGGAGAGCTGCGCCGTGGCGGACGGTCAGTCGCCCCCGGCAGGCTGCGAGGATGGCCAACGCTCGGTCGACCTGCTAGAAGGGAACCAACGATGGTCGTGGTGAAAGCCGGCGATGACATTGCCGCTGAGACCGACTCCTGGCCAGCGGGAGACCTGATGTCGGCAGTCAGGCCGACCGCGTCGAGCGCTGAATGGACGCGCAGGACGATCCAGGCAGCGACACAGACGTAGGTCAGCTCATCGTGCATCGGCGTTCTCGCGACGCACGACGATGCTCCGGCCGTCCGGCGCCCACGCCCTGTCGAGGCCTCGCCCCGGGCGGTGGCTGACCCTGCGCGATGCTGATGACGACAGAGGCACCGGACCTGGGCCACGGGTCGAGTGATCGCAGCAGGCTCCGGAGATCGGCTTCGCCGCCCATGGCAGCATGTGTGCCGCGTCACGCCCCTACGTGGTGGGACGAGGTGAAGGCCCGCACGTCGGAGCGCGCGGAGTGGAGGACGCGGGAGAGCGAGACCGCAGCAGAATGCGTCCCGCCAGCGTCAGCCGCGCTCGTCCCGTGCCCGGATCCGGGCGCGCCGCTCCTCGAGCCGCCGCGCCGAGGTCTCCATCTCCTGCAGGAAGACGGCCAGCTCCGCGCGCGCCGACTCGGCCTCCGCCGAGAGACCCTCCAGCTCGAAGATGCGCAGGCGCCGCACGAGCGGCATCACGACTTCGTCCTTGTG
>JASFQX010000247.1:0-4271 GCA_050115215.1 Chloroflexota bacterium | reverse complement strand
CGACAGCTCGAGGACCTCCAGGATGCTTACGAGCTCGTCCGCGCGGCAGCGGGTGACGACAGCGCCAGCACCGAGGAGCCGGCCGACGGGGTGCGGCCATGACCCAGGCGCAAGAGGCTTCGCGCGAGGAGTCGACGTTCCGCTGGCTGTGGCGCTTCGGCCTCGTGCGCTCGGTGCTGGCCATCGGATTCATCGGCATGACGCTCCTCCAGTCGGCGCTTGCAGTCCTGCCCGACCCCAGCGAGCAGCAGTGGAACCTCGCCGAGCTCGCCTTCGTCTTCTACTTCGCCACCGCCGCGGCGCAAGGCATCGCCGCCCAGACGGCAGCGCAGGTCTCCGGTTCCACCGAGCGCAAGGAAGGCGGTTCGGGCTGACGATGGCCATCGGTCCCGAGGTCAGTGACGCCCTCGACGCCATGCCCGCACGGGATGTCGAGCGGCTCATCGACAAGGCCCAGCGACGCCTCGCGCGCTGCTTCGCCTGCGGTACCGACGGCGCCTTCCATGCGGTCATCAGCTCGCGGCTGAACGGTCGGACCGGCAGCACACGGGCCTCGATCCGCATCTGCGCCGGCTGCTGGGACCGGGCCACGCTGCCCGAGGCGCGGGCATCCGATGGGTAGGCCGGCCTCGCCCGACTACTGGCGTCGGTGGCGAGCGGCGCATCCGGCGTACCGGGAGCGGGAGCGGGAGCGCGGTCGCTCGAGACGGCGAGCCGGTTACCGCTCACCGAAGACCCGGCGACCTCGGGTCGAGCCCGAGCCCATCGAGGTCGCACCGCACCCACTGCTCACCTGGGCACAGGAGCTCGCAGCGAGCCTCGTCCGCGAGGACCGACGCGCTCGCCTGTCCGACGAGCTCTACGCCGACGTGGTCGGTGAGATCATCCTCGCTCGCTTCGAGCGCCAGGACCCCGTCGCCCGAGCGACGGCCTGGCTGCGTGCCGAGCGCTCGTGGCGCCACCACCTCGCGCCCCTGCTCGAGGCTGCCTGATGGTCGATGGCTCGCTCACGGGTCTGCGCCTGCCGGGGCTGCGAGGCGCACGCCGGTTCCTGTGGGTGGCCGACGACGAACGAGCGGCGCTGCGACCGCTGCGGCCGCCCCGGCTTCGCGAACCGCTTCCGGCGCACACCCGACAACCCGGTACGGCGGACGTCGGCTTGGCGCCGGCTCGCGAAGCGGACGGTCGAGGCCCATGTCGCGGTCCACGGCTGGGTCTGCCCCGGCTGGCATCGCGAGCCGCACCCGGTGCGACCGGGCGAGCTGGCCGCCGACCATCCGGTGCCGCTCGTCCTCGGTGGCGAGCCGCTGCCAGCACGTCCCGGTGTCCTCTGCCCGAGCTGCAACGCGCGCAAGGGCCTGAGTCGGCGGCGGCGCTGAGGCGGGCGCTGACGTAGGCGCCGGGGTGGGGTACCCACGTGGCGCTGACGTGGGCGCCCGGGGACCCCGTAGGCACTCACACGCGCGGCCGAGTTTCGCGATTCTGGTCACACGAGCGGCGAACATGGGTCTTAAGTGCGTATTCCGCTGAATCCGATCAGCCAGTCCGGGGTTTTCGATCACCCTCGTCGGAGGCCGCATCGCGGCCGACGAGAGGGCTCGATCTAGCCCCTGGGACTCACCTCCTCTCGTCTGTCTCCCGATAGTCTGGCATGTCGGCAAGGGCGACTCATGAGGCGCCCCCACGCTTGCGCGTCCCTGCCGGCTCGTCCGGGTCGCCCGACACCGGCCCGGGCCTCGGCTCGGCCGCCGCGACCGCAGCCCCGTCGGTGACCTCGGCCCGGCGCATCGACGCACCGCGCAGCTCGAGGCGATAGGCGTCGTGGACGAGCCGGTCGAGGATGGCATCGGCGACGGTGGGCTCACCGAGGGCCTCGTGCCAATGGCCCACCGGCAGCTGGCTCGTGACGATCGTCGAGCGCAGGCCCGCTCGGTCCTCGATGACCTCGAGCAGGTCGGCGGCCCGTGCCGGCGCCACCGGCTGCAGGCCGAGGTCGTCGAGCACGAGCACCCCGACCTTGGCCCAGGCGGTCATGAGCCGTGGCAGCCGGCCGTCGGCGCGGGCGAGCACGAGCTCGTCGAGCAGGCGCGGCAGCCGCAGGTAGAGCGCGGTGTGGCCGTGGCGGATGGCGGCCTGGGCGAGGGCGCAGGTAAGGAACGTCTTGCCCACGCCGGTGGGCCCGGTGACGAGCACGTTGCGGTGGGCCTCGACCCAGTGGCTCTCCGCGAGCGAGAGCACCGTGGCGCGGTCGAGTCCCCGGGGGACCCGGAAGTCCACGTCCTCGATGACCGCGTCGCTGCGCAGCTTGGCCGCCTTCAGGCGTCGAGCCAGGCGACGGTTCTCGCGGTCGGTGGCCTCGCGGTCGACGAGCAGCCCGAGGCGCTCCTCGAAGGAAAGCTCGGCGTAGTCGGGCCGCTCGAGCTGTTCCTCGAAGGCCCGGGCCATGCCGCCGAGGGAGAGGGCCTGGAGCTTGTCGAGGGTGGGGCTGGTGAGCATGGGGACCTCCTCGCTCATTCGTAGTAGCGGGCGCCGCGCACGTTGGCGTGGACGCCGATGGTCGGGCCCGGCTCGGCGCCGGGCAGGGGCTGGTCGTCGAGTCCGGCCTTCAGGATCGACTCGACGCTGCGGTAACTGAGGCCGCGGATCGCGAGGGCCCTGACCGCCGCCGCCTCGAGGCGCTCCTCGCCGTAGCGGCGGCCCAGGCGCATGATCCCGAGGCACGAACGGAAGCCCTGCTCCGGATGCGGCCGGCTGGCCATGATCTCGGTCACGAGGTCGGCCGTGGCGGGCCCCGATCGCTCGGCCCAGGCGACGATGCGCGACGGGGTCCACTCGGCGTGGCGCCGATGGGCCTCGGGCATGTGGGCCGGCTCGGTCGTGAAGCGACCCTGCCGCGTGCTCCGTCGGTGGCTCGCGACCCGGCGGCCACGATGGAGGACCTCCACGATCGCGGCGCTGACGCGGATGTCGCAGACCTGCCCCACGAGTTGGTGGGGCACCGAATACCAGTGGTGGTCGACCTCGACGTGGTAGTCGATGTTGACCTTGGCCCTCTTCCATTCCGCGTACTCGTAGGGCCGGGCCGGCAGGGGCCGCAGCGCCGGGCGGTCGAGCTGCTCGAACATCGTGCGGCGGCTGCCGGGCAGCTTCTTGAAGGGCCGAGCGTTGAGCCAGGCCACCCGCTCGGCGACCGCGGCATTGGCCTCGGCGAGGCTGAAGAACGTGCGCCCGCGCAGGGCGGCCAACACCCAGCGCTCGGCCTGCAGGACGCCGTTCTCGGCCTTCGCCTTGTCCCTCGGCTTCGCCGGGCGTGCGGGGATGACGGCACAGCCGTAGTGGGCCGCCAGCTCCGCATAGGTGGGGTTGAGGTCGGGCTCGTAGCGGTGGGCCCGGCCGACCGCGGAGCGGAGGTTGTCGGGCACGACGATCCGGGGACAGCCTCCGAGGAAGGCGAAGGCGTGGACGTGGCCAGCGATCCAGTACGGCAGCGCCTGGCCGGCGAAGGCCTCGGCATAGGTGTAGTTGCTCGCACCGAGGACGGCCACGAACAGCTCGGCCCCCCAGACCTCGCCGGTTTCGGGGTCGACGATGGGCAGGGTCAGCCCGGCGAAGTCGACGAAGAGCTTCTCGCCGGCCCGGTGCTCCTGGCGCATGACCAGGTCGAGGTGGCCCTGCCAGGTCCGGTAGTGACGGCAGAACTGCGTGTACCCGTAGCCGTCGGGATGACGCTCCCGATACTCCATCCAGAGCAGCTGCAACGTGACGCCCTTGCGGCGCAGCTCGCGGTGGACGGTGGCCCAGTCGGGCAGCGGCCGGCTCGCCGACGGTGGCGCCTCGGCCCTCGCGAAGAGGCGACCCTCGAGCTCGGCATCGTCCATGCCCTCGGGCAGCGGCCAGCCCAGACCGGCCCGCTCGGCGCGGGCGAGGTGGTCAGCGATCGTGGAGTACGGCGAGCCGGTGGCGGCGGCAGCCTGGCGGCGGCTCAGGCCCTCGCCGATGACTAGGCGGAGGACCTCTCGGATCTTGCGCATGGCGGAACGGGGACGTGGCACCGGCATCGCTCCTCGAACGGTTGGATCGTCCGGGTCACGGTGACGGAACCTCGCACCCTCACGTCAGCGCGGTGACGGCCTCACCTGAGCGGGTGATCGGAAACCTCCGAAACGCTTGATCGGATTGGACCGAAACGGGTGATCGGAATGGAGCGTGATCCGCAACAGACGCATCGATCGTGCCCGCGGCACAGCGCTGCAGAGAGCCTTCCCGAGTGC
>JASFQX010000246.1:0-4288 GCA_050115215.1 Chloroflexota bacterium | reverse complement strand
CCTCCCGGCGCCGCGTCCTCGGTCACGTGATTCGAGGGTAGCTCAGCCCCTGGTCAGGGCTATCACCGCTTTGTGGACGTGTAGCCGGTTCTCGGCCTCGTCGAAGGCCGCTGACTTGGGACCGTCGGGTCGGCACCCACAGCGCGCGTCGGCCGCCGGTCGCCACAGTCAGGGCAGCGCGACGAGGAGCTCCTCGGCGGTGAACCCGGTATCTGGGCTGACCATGGTGAGCACCTCGCCCTTGAGACGGAACCCCCACTGCCAGACGATCGGGTGATCGAAGGTCAACACGAGCGCTCGTCCATCGTCGAGCTCAAGCCACTCGACGTAGGTGTCGGGCAGAGGCTTGTCGAGGTCGATGTCCATGATGGCCAGGAACGGATCGAGCCAATCCTCGGCAGGCACGCCGTCGATGCGGAAGGCGATCATGGCCAGGCTCTTGTCACCGCCGGCATAACTGCCCCGACCCATCGCAGCCGACATGTCACCAGGCTCCTTCCCGAGCGCCGGGAGTAGCTCCTCCCCAATCCATGGGTACTCCGTGACGAGCTCGGTTCCAGCCACCGACTCGATCGCCAGCGTCACAGACCCGACCTGTTCGGGCAGGGTCTTCGACAGGTCGTCGGGGGCATACGGTGCTGCGGCCTCCGGCGAGGCTTCGGGCGATGACGACTGGGCTCCGACGCCACCCGCGATCAGCAGCGCCAACGCCAGCGCTGTCACCAGTGCGCGAGTCATCTGCTGACCCCCCATGCAAGTGATCCCATTATCGGCTCGTCCACAAGACGGCGGCCGTGAAGACGACAAGGTCGCTTGACCGCCGCAGGCAGCCGAGGTGGCGCGAGAGGGCTACTGGGCGCGCTCGGGATACTCCGGGATCTCGGGCAACTCACTGGGGAAGATCATGTCGTGGACGTCGTATCGCGAGGCTTCCCCGGTCGCCATGAAGACGAGTGCGGTGAGCCCCTCGTACCGCCGCAGCGACGATGGACCGGTCGGGCCGAGTCATGCCCTATCGGCGGCCGGATCGCGCCTAGGCGTCAGCAAGCAGGTATGCGTACTGGATCCGGTCGGTCCGAGCCTTGACCGCCCTGAGGGGGAATCTTGGCGGTGAACTCGCCACCGTTCAGCACCCCGAGAGCGGGGCCTGGTCTCTCTCCATCGACTCCCAGCCCATCATCGGTGGGACGTGGAGCGCGGCCCGCGACGGTGATGACGTGCGGTTGGGCATCGATGTCACCCAGGGCTGGCGGCCTCGGGGCCTGCCGCCCCTGATGAAGGTCGTCACGAGCGTACTGCCGGTGTTCCGCACGTGGCCGACGACCTACCGCTGGCGCGGCACCGTCCATCCGAGCGACACGCCGACGACGACGGGACGCTGGGAGCGGATCGGTGACGAGCGGGGGCAATCCTTCCGCGCGGCCACCAAGTCTGATTAGCCGCGCTCGCCCGAGAATCAGGCCACATGCCCCAGGTGGCCTTGACCGTGCAGCCGGTTCCGTCCAAGGCAATCGTCTCCCTCCTGTCCATGGCTGCGAGAGTGGACACAGCTGTCCGGTGGCCCTTGACCCGGCCCGGATCCGAAGCGGAGCATGGACCGGCTACCTGAGGTACCCGTGGAACGCAGCCTCGTCATCGACACCGACACCGCCTCGGATGACGCCGTCGCGCTCCTCATGGCGGCTCGACACCCGAAAGTGCGGATTCGGGCCGTCACGACCGTGGCCGGCAATGTCCCGCTCGATCTGGCGACACGCAACGCGCTCGTGACCCTGGAACTGGCGGGTGCAGCGGATGTGCCTGTCCACGAAGGCCTGGCCAAGCCACTGCTGCGGGCGGCGGAGACGGCCCAGTTCGTCCATGGCCAGGACGGCATGAGTGAAGTGGCCCTCGCGTCGCCGACTCGATCGATCGCCCCGACGCATGCGGTCGACGCCCTCGTGCGCATCGCCGCCGATGAGCCTGGCGAACACGTCCTCGTCACGCTGGGCCCGCTCTCGAATGTCGCCACCGCGATCCTCCTGCTGCCGGACCTCCTCACGCGCTTCGCGGCGGTCGTGTCCATGGCCGGGGCCTTCGATGGCGTCGGCAACGTCCACCCCGTGGGTGAGTTCAACGTCTGGGCTGATCCCGAGGCCGCCAGGATCGTCCTGGATGCGTCGGGCACGGTCACGTTCGTGGGCTGGGACATGTCGCGACGCTTCGCGGTCATCACGCCGGACGAGCAGGCCGAGCTCCGGAGCCTCGGGCACCTCGGGCGGTTCGTGGTCGACATCAACAGGCGCGTGGATGAGTTCTCGCGCCTGGTTTCCGGGTTCGAGGGCTTCGACCTGCCAGACCCGATCGCCATGGCCGTCGCGATCGATGACCGTGTCGCCCTCGAGCGCGAGGCCGTACATGTGGACGTCGGCACCGACGACATCGGCCGGGGCGGCACGTTCGTCGACCGGCGCCTGGGCGCGGAGCCAAACGCGGTCGTGGTAAGCCATGCTGACGAGGCCCGATTCAAGGCGATGCTGACGCAGGCGTGCACCGAGTAGCAGCCGCCGCCCCTCGTTTCGCGTCTCGCTCCCACCCAATGGCGTCGACTTGAGCTTCGTTCGACATCCGACGCAATGAGCCCCAGGCACGATGTCCTCATCGTGCTGGAGCCGGGGCATAGCGTTGCGCGGACATGCCAACGCGCAGGGTCGTCCAGCACCGCTCGCCGAAGCGCCAGCGCCCACAGCCCCTCCGGCGGTCAACCGACGCCCATGGACATCGCGTAGACCATCGAGCCGAGCAGGATGATGCTGGTCGTCACGGTGACGAGCCAGCGGCGTCGGTCGAGCCGGTACATCGGCAGGCCCATGAGCACGATGCTCCCGAAGAACAGGACAAGGTAGGGGACCGCGATCGCCGGGACGAGCGGGTCGCGCCACTGGACCCGAGCGAGGTGCTCGACGGGGAAGAAGAGGACGACGAAGGCGTCGAAGGCGAGCGGGCCCGCGAGGAAGAGCCGGCCAGCCCGACGCCGCCGGAACACCAGCAGCGCCCACGTCGCCGGGACAGCCAGCGCGGCGATGACGAGACCCAGCACCGGGTTCACCTGGGGCGCGAACGGCCGGGTCACGAACCCGACGCTCTGGAGCACGTTCACGGCATTCACGACCAGCCAGACGACGACCGCCGCCCGGAGTCCCTCGGCCCCGAGCATCGCCACCGTCTCGTCCCGGCTCCGGCCGGTCGGCGCCTGCCCGCTCCTCCTGGCCACGACTCGAGCATGGAGCGCCGGACCTCGCTTGGGCCAGGAGCGTTGGTCACGAAGTGCGAGCTCATCGTCGCCGCGGCTGCTGGAGACGAGGCCGCTCAAGCGCGCGATGTCATACTTGGCCCGTGGGGGAGGCACGTCGAAATCGCGACCGATACGCCACGACGGAGCTGGCCCAGTGGGCCAGCCAGCGCGAGTTGGTCGAACGCGAGCGGTGGCTCATCGACCGATACCTCCGCCGCGACTGTGACACGCTCGAGGCGGGCACGGGCGGGGGCAGCATCCTGCTCACCCTGCGTGACGAGGGCTATGCATCGCTGACCGGCTTCGACGTGGTACCGGCGATGGTCGAGTCGGCCCGCGCCGCCGATCCCCAGGGCCGGATCCGTTTCGACGTGCGTGACGCCACGGATCTGGGCTATGCGGACGGCTCGTTCGACCAGGCCATCTACCTGCAGCGGCTGCTGAGCCTCGTCGATGCCCAGGAAGGGCGGGTCGCGGCGCTCCGTGAGGCCCATCGCGTGCTGCGCCCCGGCGGGGTCGCGCTCTTCTCGGTCGGTTCGTGGGAGGCACGGCAGGCCAGTGCCTCGGCGCGGGCCCTCAGGATCTGGCTGGGTTCGTTGCGTTCGGTGCGCCGAGCCGACCGTGATGCCCACGACTGGCCCCACTTCCATGAGGGTGGCCGGGTCAACTACGCCGCCTTCCTCGATCGCGGACCCTACTTCCACTGGTTCACCGAGAGCGAAGCGCGCACCCTGTTCGAGGACGCCGGCTTCTCGATCGAGTTCGCGGCCTCGGAATCGCGGCTCAACGAGCTGACGGGGGCCCAGGTCGATGGGGCCGCCATCGGCATGTACTACGTCTGCGCCAGGACCTAGCGGGCGGCCAGGCCGATCGCGCGCCCGACCCAGCGAGCAGGCGCGCCGCGATAGTGGCAACCACCGCCATAGGACGGCGGGCATGCCACGAGCGCGCGGGCAGGGTCGGGCGGCCGGCACCGGAGGGGAGCACAGCGCCGGCCGCCCGGGGAGGAGGAGG
>JASFQX010000245.1:0-4296 GCA_050115215.1 Chloroflexota bacterium | reverse complement strand
GTTGCCCAACGTGCGCCATGTCTGCATCAATACCCTTCAGCGCGAGCACATCGCCCTGCGGCTGGGACGGGCCGCGCGGGTCATCCCCAACGTCATGGACTTCGAGCACCCGCCGCAGGGGCCCGACGGGCTGCCGGCTCAGCTGCGTCGAGAGCTTGGCTTCGGCACGGACGAGCTTCTGGTGCTGCTGCCGGTGCGCGTGGTCCCGCGCAAGGGCATCGAACATGGCATCGAGCTGGCGTCGCGCCTGGAGCGACCGGCGAAGCTGGTGCTGTCCCACGAGATCGGCGATGAGGGTGACGGCTACGGCGACCGCGTGCGCGAGTACGCCGACCTGCTGAGCGTGGAGGTCGTGTGGGCGGCCGACCGTGTGGCCGAGCACAACGGTCTCGACGACCAGGGCCGCCAGCTCTACACGCTGGCCGACTTCTATGACGCGGCCGACCTGATGGCCTATACCTCGCGCATCGAAGGCTTCGGCAACGCCTTCCTCGAAGGCGTCTATCACCGCACGCCGATCTTCGTGAACCGCTATCCCATCTACGAGCTGGACATCCGGCCCAAGGGCTTCCGCTGCCTGGAGATGGACAGCTACCTCACGGAATCCCAGGTGCGTGAGACGAATGCGCTCGTGGAGGACCGCGATCGCCGCCGGGCCTGGGCCGACGAGAACTACGCCATCGGTCTGCGCCACTTCTCGCACCAGGCCGTCCGCGACGGCCTTCGCGCCGAGCTCGCGGAGCTGTTCCCTACCCAGTAGAGCCGCGCCGCGTCGCTGCCCCGATGGCAACCGTCCGCGTCGCGCCTGCCCGGGCTCGGCAGGTCGCGGATGCGCCGATGCGCCGATGCCGCAGCCAGCGCTCGGAGAGGGACGTTCGGGGTACGCGGGACCGACGACAAAGGACCATGTCCGGTCGCTGCACGCGGCCGTCATCATCCCTGGGCACGCGTCGCCGCAGGCGGCCGACCCGCCGGGACCTCCGGCCCTTGACCCCCCGCGTACGGCACGCACGATGAACGCACAGATCGGGTCATGGCGGCCGAGCGGAGGACTCCACGATGAGCACCCGGACAGGGATCCTCAGGACCGGCATCGCGCTGGTCGTCTCCATGATCGTGATCAGCGCCCTGCCAGCGGGCGCGCTGGCGCATCTTGGGGAGGATGGGCACCTGCACGTGCCCGGGAACGCCACCACCCCGGCCTCTTCGGTGTGGTGTGTCTCGTTCACCCAGGACCCAGGCGTGTGGCGGCCCGAGGGGGCGACCGCCGTGGAGGCCTCCACGCTCGACTCGGTCATCATCGTCTTCGAGGACTGTGCCGAGGTCCTGGGCGGCTACTACGCCATCGAGTCCCACGACGGCGGCCTCTCCCGCACCGAGGTCGGCGACTCGGTCGTAGCGGCTCGCGACACCCCGGACGCGGCGACCACCGGCGAGGAAGTCGTGCCGGCGTATATCGGCGTCAAGGCCTGGGCCAAGCACCAGAAGCAGTGGCTGGCCAAGGGTGACAAGCTCGTGGCCAAGATCGGCAACGTCCGCACGCCGGCGCAAGCTCGCAAGGCGCTGGGTGCGTTCCAGCGGCACCTGCGCGACGAGATCGCATGGCTGCGCAAGAACGCGTCACGTTTCGAGCCTGACTCCTGTCTCGCCGACGACAAGCGCAACTGGCAGAACCGCGTGAAGCAGGCCAACACAAGCCTCAACAAGGCGGTCACGGCCATGAAACGCGGGAACGCACCCGCCATGAATACCCAGCTGCGCCAGTTCGCACGTGCCTGGACCAAGGTCGAGCAGGTCTACAACGTCGGCATGTGCGACTTCTGATCGCGGGGACCGCATGGGGCAAGACCGCAAGCCGGGCGGCCGCCGGATCCGGGTCGAGCCCTCGGCCAGGAAGGTCTGTGGCGAGATCGGCGGCTCCGGGGGCCGCCAGCCCTGGTATCGCTGCCCGGCGTGCCGGAGCGACGTCCTGCATCGCCCGCCGTGGGACGAACATGGACGGCCATCCCACGAGGCCTGCCCAGCGTGTGGCATCGAGTTCGGTTCCGACGACTCATCGGGGGAGTCGCGTGAGCAGCGCTACCGGGACTGGCGCGACCGCTGGGAACGCGCCGGCCGCGTCCCCCTGGTGCGCCCAGGGGCCGGCGTCGCACCGGATGCGGACGAGAGCGGTATCCAGCGCGTCTATGCGTGCGTCATGGAGGGTGGCCATGAGCGCTGGCGGCTCATCGAGGCGGAGCCGCTTGGCCATGGACGGTATCGTGTCCTGGGACTGGCCGGCAGCCGCGGAGCACCCGGCGCCGGAGCATCCCGCGGCGGAGCACCCGTCGAAGGATTGCCCCGTGACGAAGCAACCAGTGCCGTCGACGCAGGCTCGGCTGAGGGCACCGTCATCCGCTGTGAGCGACGATGGCTGACCGGTGGCGGCTCTCGCCTCGTGGCGGTCGAGCTCCTATCGGCTGACGGGTCGCTCGTGCCCCGGGGGTGATAACTCTACTCGTTGGCAGAGCTTCCTTCCTCGGCTTCACGGCCAGGGGCCGCGCGATCGCCCGCGGTCGCGGCCAGGTCGGGCACGAGGACCGTACTGAGCAGCAGTCGCTGCCGCTCCGCGGTGGGTCGATTCTCCAGGTACGGGCCTAGCGTGGTGCGGAGCCGCGTGGACAACTCCGCGCGTTCCTGCGCGTTGAGCCACAGGGCCGCCTGGCGGAAGCTCACGCCGTCGTCGACCGGGCGCGCCCCCGCGTGTTCCGTGTAGCGGGCAAAGGCCTCGATCAGCGCGCCGGCGAAGAGCACGAAGCCACGCAGCAGCTCCCCCGGGCTCATGGCTGCGGCGTCCGCCGGGCCGAGCTGCGCCGCCTCGGTCACGAGCGCGTACGTGCGCTCGACCCCGCCGCGGACGCGGCGCTCGTCGACGACTGCCAGCAGCCCCGCCTCCGCGAGCGTCGCCACCTGTCGGTACAGGGTCGCGTGAGCGACGTCGGGCAGACGCTCGGCCAGCTGGGATGTCGTCATCTGCTGCGCTCCCAGCGCCAGCACGATTCGCAAGCGAACCGGGTGCAGCAGGATCTCAGCGGTCGCGGCGCTCACGTCCTCCAGTCTAGCATGATTGATATCGCTTGTGATACCATTATCGATAATGATATCAATGACCATCAAGGAGGGGCTGATGCGCGAGACTCAGGTGACGTTCGCGTCAGGCGGTGTGAGCCTGGCCGGGACCTTGGCGACGCCCGACGGACGGAGACCGTTCCCGGCCGCGCTGTTGCTCCCCGGATCCGGACCACTCGATCGCGATGGCAACCACAAGCGCATCCGGCTCAACCTCAGTCGCGATCTCGCGCGCGTACTGGGCGAAGCGGGCTGGGCCTCGTTGCGCTACGACAAGCGCGGGGTCGGCTCGTCGGAAGGGGACTACCTGAGCACCGGCTTCTACGACGAGCTGGCCGATGCGACGGCGGCGCGGGACTGGCTGCAGGCGCAGGAGGACATCGCCTCCGTCATCGTGGTCGGGCACAGTGCCGGCGCCGTGCACGCGGCGGAGCTGGCCGGCGGTGAGCCGGCAGTCGCCGGCGCTATCCTGCTGGCGACCTCGGCCAGGAGCGGCGAGGAGACGCTTCGCTGGCAGGCCCGCGAGATCGGGGAGCACCTTGTCCCGCGGCCTGTGCGTGGGCTCATGCGATTGTTCGGGACCGATGTACTCAGGCAGCAGGACAAGGCCATCGCCAAGCTCAAGGCAACGACCACCGACACGGCCCGCATCCAGCTGGCCAAGGTCAACGCGAAGTGGATGCGCGAGTTCATGGCCCACGATCCGCTGCCGGCGCTGGCGGCCGCGAGAGCACCGCTGCTCGCCATCACCGGCTCCAAGGACGTGCAGGTCGACCCGCATGATCTGGCGGTGGTGGCCGCGACAGCGCCCGATGCCACGGTCAGGGAAATCCAGGACGTCGATCACATCCTGCGTTACGAGCCAGGAGTGGTCTCCAACCCTCGCCACTACGGCAAGCAGGCCAGGGCGCCGATCGATCCGCGCGTGCTCGAGGCCATGCTTGGCTGGCTGGCTGAGCTCCAGCTGAGCCCTGAGGCGAGGCCGCTGGTTGGCGCGTCGGCCTGCTGAGGCCTCGGAGACGGTCTCGACGATGCGGCGGACATGGGGTCGGGCCGACTGGCGCTGATATCCACTCGAGGATCCCGCGCTTGGCCAGGCGACGGAGCCACCCCACCCTCGCGCGCGGTGGGTTCGCATCACGCGTCCAGGCGCCTGACCGGCGGAGCGCCCGGGACGTATGCTCGATC
>JASFQX010000244.1:0-4300 GCA_050115215.1 Chloroflexota bacterium | reverse complement strand
TGCCCAGCACCCGCCGCACGCCGTAGTTGTGGTACAGCTCGTAGAAACCCGAGCGGATGGTGTTGTTGAGCCCCGGCGCGAGCCCGCCGCAGGTGACGAACGCCGCGGTCGTGGAGGAGGGATCGAAGTACAGCCGCTTGCGCGGACCCGCCTTCTCGAACCTCAGCCGCGCTCCGACCGGCTCGTCGCCGCGCACACGCGCGTCGTACAGGACGCGCGTGTCGGGGTCGGGGAACTGCCGACCCTTGGCCACCAGCGGGGAGTCGTAGCGGGCGGGTCCGAGACTGGGGACGGCGAGATCGGCTTGCGTCGGCATGGCCCCAAGCGTAGCGTCTGCGGGGCCTCAGGCGCGGCCCGCGGCGACCTCCTCCTCGCGCGTCCTGCCCGCCAGCCGGATGAGGTCCTCGTGCAGCTCGAACCAGACACCGTGGTAGCTGTCCACCCGCGGCGAGGCGATGTACATGTCGTCCCCGCGGGCCGCGGCCGCGGCCGCGGCATCGAGCCGCTTGCCGTAGGCCGCGAGCCGTGGCAGACCCTCGTACAGCGGCGTGAGCCAGGCGGTCGCCTCCGCGTGCAGGTCTGCCAGCCGCGCCAGCACGGCGGCGTCGTACTCAGCGTCGGCGTGATCGTTGAGGACCTGCTCGCCGTCGACCTCCATCATCTGCCAGGCCGTCACGATGGCCTTCATCTGGCCATCGAGCGCGACGAACGCGTCAAGCGCAGCGACCGCGTTCTCGGCGCCCCAGGCCTCGCGATCGGCTGCCAGCATCTCCGCCCCCATAGCCTTGCCGTCGTCGGTGAGGCTGAACATCCCGTTCGCGTCCTTGGCGATGCCGTCCGCGGCCAGCCGCTCCACGATCGCCGCGGCCTCCTCGGCCGAGACGCCGAGCGCCAGGCCCAGCATGTCGGCCATGGCGTAGCCCTTGATGGCCAGCGCCCGCACGACATCGTCGGACGCCACGGGCCCCTCCCCCGACAGGGCATCGACCTCGGTCATCGCTTCGTCCTCCCCTGCTGCCGCGATCTTGATGTCCAGCTCACGCGCCCACGCGATGAGCGTGGCGGCCTCGGGTACGACGGTGGTCATGGACTCGACCGCGCCGCCGTAGACCTCGCCGCTGCCTCCGTCGATGCTGAGCACGTCGCCGTCACGGTAGAGCACATCGGCGATGGCGACGCCTCCCTTGCCCACCACCACGCCGGCGGCCCCGACGACAGCCGGGATGTTCCAGCCGCGGGCAACGACTGCCGCGTGCGAGGCCAGCCCGCCGGTCGAAGTCAGGATGCCGACGGCGCGGGCCATGCCGTGCACGTCATCGGGCGAGGTCTCCGAGCGCACGAGCAGCACGTCAACACCCGCGTCGGCCATCTCCACGGCCTTCTCGGGACTGGTGGCGATGGCGCCCGTGGCCAGCCCGGGTGAGGCACCCAGTCCGGCGGCCACGACCTCCACGTCGTCCGCCTTCTCGGCCGCCATCGTCGGCGGGTCGGCCAGCAGGTGGCGCACACGCTCGATGGCCTCCGGTCGCGAGAGCGGAAACCCCTCGTCCTCGGCCATGTCCACCGCGGCCCGGCAGGCCGCCTGCGCGGTGCGCTTGCCGATGCGGTTCTGGAGCAGCCACAGGCGGCCCTCCTCGATGGTGAACTCGATGTCGCAGATGTCCCCGAAGTGGCGCTCGAGGCGGTCGGCGTAGGAACGCAGCTGGGTGGCCACCTCGGGCAGCCGAGCGTCGAGGACCGAGATGGGCTCGGTGGGGTGCGTGCCGGCGACCACGTCCTCGCCCTGGGCCCCGAAGAGCACGTCGCCGTAGAGCGCGTTCGCGCCAGTGGCGGGGTTACGCGTGAAGAGGACGCCGGTCGCGGAGTCCGGCCCGCGGTTGCCGAAGACCATGGCCTGGACCACCACGGCCGTGCCCAGGTCCGCGGGGATCGACTCCCTCGCGCGATAGCTCCGGGCGCGGTCGCTGTCCCAGCTGCGGAAGACCGCCTCGACGGCCGCGCGCAGCTGATCCCAGGGGTCAGCGGGCAAAGCCCCGACACCCACGATCTCGCGATACATCGAGTCGAGGCGCGCACGACAGGCCTGGGCGAAGGCCGCATCGCCCGACGCCCTGGCCAGTCCCGCCGTCGTCTCGTCGTTGAGCCCGAGGTTGAGGATGGTGTCGAGCATGCCCGGCATCGACACCGGGGCGCCCGAGCGCACGCTCACCAGCAGCGGGTCGGTGGGGTCGCCGAACCGTCGGCCGACGCGCTCCTCGATGCGACCGATCTGCACCCGCAGCTCGTCTTCGAGACCCTCCGGCCAGCCGTCGCGCATGAAGGCCTTGCAGGCCTCGGTCGTGACCACGAAGCCCGGCGGCACCGGCAGCTCCAGCTCGGTCGCCATGACCGCGAGGTTCGCGCCCTTGCCACCGAGCAGCGCTCCGAGCTCGGCGGGTGAGAGGTCAGGGGCGTGATCGAAGGCGAACGACCAGGTCATGTCGGCAGCGACTCCCCAGCTACGGCGTGATGGTGATCTTGATGGCTCCCGTCGAGCGGTCCCGGAACGTGGCCAGCGCCTTCTCGAACTCGCTCAGGGCGAACTGGTGGGTCATGATCTCGCGCAGGCGGATCCGGCCATCGGCGATGAGCGGCATGACCCGGCGCATCTCACCGGCCGCAGCCCGCGAGCCGGCGAGCTCGAGCTCGTACAGCACCAGCTCGCGCATGTCGATCTCCACCCCCTCGGTGGGGATGCCCACGGCCGCGATGCGGCCGCCCTTGCGCAGCAGCGACAGTGCCCAGCGCACCGTCGTTGGCGTGCCGGCCGCTTCGAGGACCACGTCCGCCCCCAGCCCGCCGGTGAGGTCACGCACGGCAGCGACCGGGTCGGTCGCATTGCTGTCGATCCCGCTGAAGCCCATGTCGAGGGCCTTCTGCAGCCGCAGACCGCGGCCGACCACGATCACCTGCCCAGCCCCCATGGCCAACGCGGCATCCCCGCCGAGCAGGCCCACCGGTCCCGCACCCATGATCACGACCGTGTCACCGGGGTCGATCTGCCCGCGACGAGCACAATGGAGGGCCAAACTGGCCGGGTCGATGACCGCGCCCTCCTCCCAGCTGATGGCCTCGGGCAGCGGGAAGATGCACTTCACGCCGTGGACCACGTACTCGGCGTCGGCCCCCTGGTAGTTGTGGCCGTACTGGCGGTGGAGGTCCATGACGCCGTAGTTCTCGCACAGGTTGTAGCGCCCCTCGACGCACTGCTGGCAGACGCCGCAGGCATCGTGGCTGGTGCCGGCCACGCGGTCACCCACCTGCCAGCCGGCCTTCTCCGCGCCGGGGCCCAGCCTGACGATCTCGCCGGACCACTCGTGGCCGGGGATGATGGGGAAGGCGGGCGGCCAGAAGCCGGGGTAGTCGCCGGCGATGAGGTGCGAGTCGGTGCCGCAGATGGACACGGCCTTGACCCGGCACAGGACCTCCATCGGTCCGGGCTCGGGAATGGGCACCTCCTGGATCTCGAAGCGCTCCGGCTCGAGGACGACGAGCGCCTGCATGGTCTCGCTCACGGGGTGGCTGTCGGCATGTGCGGGCTCCTCAGCTGGTCGGCTAGCGCCGGCGGGTCCGGGCACCTGGCGCGGTCAGGGCTTGATGATGATCTTGATGGCGCCACTCCCGGGATCGCGGAAGGTGGCCATGGCCTGGCCGTAGTCGGCCAGGGCGAACTCGTGGGTCATGACCTCGCGAAGGCGCATGCGCCCATCGGCCACGTGCGGCATGACCCGCCGCATCTCGCCCGCCGAGGCCCGCGAGCCGGCGATCTCGAGCTCGTACAGCACCAGGTCGCGCATGTTGATCTCGACACCCTTGCTCGGGATGCCCACGGCCGCGATGCGGCCGCCCTTGCGCAGGGCCGCCAGCGACCACTGCACCGTGATGGGCACGCCGGCGGCCTCGATGATGCGGTCGACGCCCACGCCGCCGGTCATCTCGCGCAGCCTGGCTCCGGCGTCGCCGGCCGTGGAGTCGATGACCTCGAAGCCCATGTCGAGGGCCTTCTGCCGCCGGCTCTCCAGCGGCTCCACGATGATGACCCGGCCAGCACCGCGGATGCGGGCAGCCTCCCCGCCGAGCAGGCCGATGGCGCCGCCACCCATGATGCCGACGTTGTCGCCAGGCTGGATGCGAGCGCGGTTGGCCACGTGCAGCGCGATCGAGGCCGGGTCGATGACCGCGCCCTCCTCCCAGCTGATGGCCTCGGGCAGCGGGAAGATGCACTTCACGCCGTGGACCACGTACTCGGCGTCGGCCCCCT
>JASFQX010000243.1:0-4303 GCA_050115215.1 Chloroflexota bacterium | reverse complement strand
GCGCTGACTGAGCAGCTGCAGGCCGCAGCGCCGGGGCATCTGCCGCTGCTCATCGGCGCCGACCAGGAGGGCGGTCAGCTGGTGGGCCTCGGCCACGACACCACCCGGTTTCCGGGGGCCATGGCGCTGGGTGCGGCCGACGACGTCTCGCTGACCGAGGCCGTCGGCCGGGCCACGGCCCGCGAGCTGCGGGCGCTGGGGATCACCGTCGACTACGCGCCCGTGTGCGACGTGGCCGTGGAGCCAGGCAACGTATCGCTGGGCACGCGTGCCTTCGGCTCCGACCCGGCGGCCATCGCCAGGCACGCCGCGGCCATGACCCGCGGCCTGCAGGAGGGCGGCGTGGTGGCCACGCCGAAGCACTTCCCGGGCTTCGGGGCGATGGACGCCGATCCCCACTTCTCGCTGGCCGCCATCGATCGCGACCTCGAGGAGCTGGAAGCGCGAGAGCTGATCCCCTTCCGTGGCGCCTTCGAGGCCGGCGCGGGCATGGTCATGTCGGGCCACGTGGCGCTGCCGGCGTTGACCGGCGATCGCTCGCTGCCGGCGACCGTGTCGCGGGCCGTGATGCACGACCTGCTGCGGGTCCGTCTCGGCTTCAGCGGCGTCTCCATCACCGATGCCATGGACATGAAGGCCGTGGCCCAGGGTATCGGGGGCGTGGTCGACAGCATCGTGGCGCTCCGCGCCGGCGTCGACCTGCTGCTCCTGACACCCGACCGCACGGCCCAGCGCCGCCTCGAGGATGGCTTGCGGCAGGCGGCGGTGCGCGGGCTCGTTCCGGCCAGCCGCATCCGCGGCTCCCAGCGGCGGCTCCTGCGCCTGCGCCGCTGGCTCCGGCACTTCGCCTGGCCGGAGCGTAGCTACGTGCGCAGCCAGGCCCACCGCGATCTTGCGCGACGCGTCGCCCGGGCTGCCATCACGCTCGTGCGCGATGATGCCGAGCTGCTCCCGCTCGCTCCCGACGAGGCTGCACGGTTGCTCGTGATCACGCCCCAGCCACGCGAGCTGACCCCGGCCGACTCGTCGGCCGACGAGCCGTTGGACCTGGCTGGGGCTGTGCGCCGGCACCACGCCAGCGTGGTGGACCTGCGCGTGCCCTCCGAGCCCGGCGGCGCCGATGTCGCGGCGGCGCGGGACGCGGCCGCGGAGGCCGACCTGGTCATCGCGGCCACCCTGGCCACGAACGTGCAGCCCTCGCAGGCCCGCCTGGTCGAGGCGGTGCTGGAGACCCACACGCCGACCGTGACCGTGGCCATGCGGACGCCCTACGATCTCGCCGACTACCCCGGGTCGGCAACCCACCTGTGCGTCTACTCGATCGTGCCGGCCAGCGTCGGCGCGGTCGCGGATGCGGTCTTCGGCCGCACTCCCGTCACCGGCCACCTGCCCGTGGACATCCCCGGGCTCTACCCCCGAGGACATGGCCTGGAGGTGAGTTGAGTGGCCCTCATCGACGAGATCCGAGAGCAGCCGACGGTGGCGGCGCGCCTGCTGGCCGAGGCGGGGCCCGAGATCGCGACGCTGTGTCAGACGATCCGGGCTGCCGACCCGAGTCACGTCGTCATCGCCGCGCGCGGCACCTCGGACCACGCTGCCATCTACGCCCAGTACGCGATGGGCGTGATGGCTGGCCTGAGCGTCGGCCTGGCCACGCCCAGCGTGCACTCGCTCTACGGCGCCTCGCCCGACTACAGCCGGGCGCTGGTCATCGGCATCAGCCAGTCGGGTGCTTCACCCGACGTGGTAGGCGTCATCCGCGCCGCGAGGCAGCAAGGCGCGCTGACCGTCGCCATCACCAATACGCCGGGTTCGGACATGGCCGAGGCCGCCGCGCATCACCTCGCCCTTCGCGCCGGCCCAGAGCGAGCCGTGGCGGCGACCAAGACCTATACCGCCACGCTGCTGGTGCTGGCTCTGCTGGCGGCGGAGCTGTCCGACACGGACGCCTCCGCGGACCTCGCCCGGCTGCCCGGGGCGCTGGCACGGGTGCTGGACCTCGACGACGAGGCTGCCCGCATCGCGGCCGACATGGCGCAGCTGGACCGCTGCGTCGTGCTCGGACGGGGCTACCACTACGCTACCGCGCGCGAATGGTCGCTCAAGCTCAAGGAGCTCAGCTACACGCTGGCCGACCCGTACTCGACGGCCGACTTCATCCACGGGCCCCTGGCCCTCATCGAGGCCGGCTTCCCCACCTTCTGCGTCGCGCCGACCGGGGCTACCGAAGCCGACATGGAGGCCGTCATCGAGCGCCTCGGCGGCGAGCTCGAGGCGCGCCTGCTCATCGTCTCCGACTCGGCCGAGCTGCGCGGACGCGGCACGTGGTCGCTGGCGCTGCCGAGCGATATCCCCGAGTGGTTGATGCCGATCGTCTCGATCGTGCCCGGACAGCTGCACGCCCGCCATGTCACCATAGCCAAGGGCGGCGACCCCGAACAGCCGCGCTCGATCCGCAAGGTGACACGCACCCACTGAGATGCCTGCCAGCGAGCTCACCGGCTCGTGGGGAAAGGCCGACCGCAAGAGCACGAGGAGGACCGCTCCGTGACCGCTGAGGCCCAGCCCATCGTCCAGCCAACGGCGACACCGCTACCCGAGGAACGAGCGCAGAGCTTCTTCCGCTGGAACGCGGTGCTGGCCGGGCTGCATGCCATCCAGGGCCTACTCATCCTGGCCCTCTCGTTCGCTCGGGACCCGATGGTCACCTCGCCCGTGGTCACCAGCTACCTCACCTTCGATGAGGCCACCAGCTCACTGGTCCAGGCCCAGCGCGAGCTCTTCGAGCTGCCCATCGGCCCGGCCGTGGCCACCTTCTTCTTCATGAGCGCCATCGCCCATGCGCTGTTGGCCTGGCCCCTTCGTGGCTGGTACGAGCGACGGCTCTCGGCCGGGATCCAGCCCATGCGCTGGATCGAGTACGCCCTCAGCTCCAGCGTGATGATCGTGGTCATCGCGGCACTCTCAGGCATCCAGGAGATCGGCACGCTGGTGGCGATCTTCGGCATCAACGCGGCCATGAACCTCTTCGGCTGGTCCATGGAGTCGGCCAACCAGGGCCGCACCAAGGTGCAGTGGAACCACTACGTGTTCGGCTGCATCGCGGGCATCGTGCCCTGGATCGTCATCGGCATCGCGCTGTGGTCGGCATCCACCGAGCCCGGCGCCGAGCCCATCCCGGGCTTCGTCTTCGCCATCTTCGCCACGCTGTTCCTGGCCTTCAACGTCTTCGCCATCACGATGGTGCTGCAGTACGGCAAGATCGGCCGCTGGCGCGACTACCTGGTGGGCGAGAAGACGTACATGTTCATGAGCCTCTTCGCCAAGACGCTCCTGGCCTGGCAGGTCTTCGCCGGCACGCTCGCCCCGTAGCCGGGACGGCGGCCACTACTCGGCGGGAAGCGCCGGCACCGGCGGTGGCGGTCCATCGAAGATCATGCCCTCGGCCTCGAACTGGTAGCCGTTGTGCATGAGGAACAGGACAGCCGAGAGCCCCTCGTAGGCGTCCTGCCCGGTCAGGTCGAACTGGAAGTAGACGCGATTGCCGCCGACAAGGCTGCCATAGCCTTCGACCGTGCCCAGCCACGCGCCATCCTCGTGGTCGAGCCCGGCCACGCCGCTGATCACGCTGCCCTGGGTGTCGTGGAAGGTGTCGTAGTTGAAGATGGCCCAGAGCTCGCCGTTCAGGCGGGGGTCGCCCACGTCCAGTTCGATCGCGTACGTCTGCCCTCGGTAGGTGACACGATCGGCCTCGTAGCTCATGGTCGGTTCGGCGGTCGTGCGCAAGTGCCGGTTGACCTCCCCGCTCACCACCGCGCTGCCCTGGGATGCGCCCGCATCTTCGTCCGACTGGGCCATCGTGGTGACTGCCGCGCCGCACAGGAGCGTGAGGGTGACCGTAACCGCCAGAGTCAGTCGCGCTGCTTGCATCGTGCCCCTCCCATATGCAACCCGGGTCGCCGATGGCGGGAAGGGCTCGGACCGCCCTGGTTGACGGGCCCGCACGTCGCCGCTTCCGGCCACTGCTGCAGGATGACGCGTGGGGGCCCCTTCGCGCAAGAGGCGATGGTCATCTGCGGCTCGCCGGCCGCTGGCACGCGATCTCCGCCATGGCGTGCGCGGCAAGGCCTTCGAGCAGGTCCTGGTGGAGTACCTCGTGGTTGAGACCGGCTCGGCTTCAGCGTGACCGGAATCATGTGGGGACAAGGCGCACCGCACCAGTCCGAACGGCCCTAGCCGGGTCTTGCAGCGACGGGCAGCCTCGGCCACGACGGATATGCCGAACGGCGCTGACTGGGGGAGC
>JASFQX010000242.1:0-4319 GCA_050115215.1 Chloroflexota bacterium | reverse complement strand
ACAGGGCCGAGCTCATCGACCGCCGAGGTCCTTGGCGCTCCGTCGAGGATGTGGAGGCCGCGACCGCGCGCTGGGTCCACTGGTGGAACACGCAGCGCCTGCACTCGGCCTGCGGCGACATCCCACCGGCCGAGTACGAGGCCGCATACTGGGCCACTCAGCAGGTGGTGGCGGCCGCCTGAACCCTACGATCCCAGTCTCCACGAAACCCAGGGCGCTTCAGCCCATGGATCGAGGATGGCGGCGGCGGGTGCTCCTCCACCGCCGTGAATCATGACCGCGGTCGGCCACGGGCCTGGGTCGGTCGGAGCGTGGACGCTCAGCACGTGTGTGACGCCATCCGCGTCGACGAGGTACGGCACATCGCTGGTCGTCTCGATCGGCAGCCCGTTCTCCCTGGTCGGGCCGACATCCGACGATGCCATCGCTGGCGTCGTGCCGAGTGCCGTGCCGAGCAAGATCGCAACCAGGGCCGAACGCATCGTGCGCATCATGTCTCTCCTCTCACTGCTCCTTGGCCGCCACGGCCTCGGGGGTGATGACGTAGAGGTCGTCGTCGGCGAGGACCCAGACCGAACCATCGGCGGCAACCGCCGGTGCGCCGACGTCGCGTCCTGACAGGAAGCGCTGCCAAGTGGAGGTGTCGGGGTCGAACCGGTCGACACTCCCGCCCGCGACACGAGTGCGGCTACCGGGTCCCCTGATGTGGTGGGACGCCCACAGCGCGCCGTCCGGAGCCTGTTCGAGACCGCCCCAGACGAAGTACTCATCCGTTGACGACGGCGAAGGTACGCCATCGGCTGGCCCCCACCGCTGCCATTCGCTCCCGTCGAAGCGCATGAGGAACGGGTCCCCCTGCGTGGGGCGGCCCTCGGCGTCCAGCACGGGCTCCCCATCGGCCATGCGCGGCTCCTCGTCTGCGAACCAGACCGTGCCATCGACCCCGACCTCGACCCTCCCGGGGGTGAAGAAGCCCAAGGCATCGACCGTGGTGAACTCCTGCCACCCGCCATCGTCCTCGCGATAACGCCACAGGCTGCCCATCTCGGTCGAGTGCCACCAGTCGCTGGTGAGCCGATGGCCCAACTGCTCGGCGCGCCAGACCTCCCCGCTCTCGGTGACGAAGATGTCTCGGCTCAACACATCCCCCAACACCGCGAGCCGCTCCAACCCATCGGCCCCCATTCGGGCCACGACCTGCCCTTCGCGCTCATAGATGGTCGCGACGGTGCCGTCCGGCCCCATGCTCCACGACCTGACGAGGCCACCGGGGAGGCGTAGGCGGACGGTCCACGACCCGTCCTTGAACGAACGGAGGCGTTCGACCGGCTCACCCTGACGGTTGCGCGCGTCAAGCACCCAGACCGCGCCGTCTGGTGCCACCGCCAACTCCCGACGCCCGGAGTCCTTGGCCCATTTCTGCCACTTCTCGGCGGGGGACCCTAGGCGGATGAAGTCCTTCTCGCCCAACAGCCAGATACTGCCGTCGTGGCCGGCGACGACTTGGGCGCGGTCACCCCCGACCCCCTCACGGACACCGTCACCCACGACCCGGAAGACACCCGGCTCGACCGCTTCGACGGTCAACTCGACGCCGGGCAGGATGTCGGTGCGGACCGATGTCGTCGGTGCCTCGGTCGGCTCGCTCGTGACCGCTGGTTCGGGTGACTCGGTCACCGCTGCCGGAGGGACCTCGCCCTCTTGCTGCAAGGTGATGACAACTGCGAGCAGGAAGCCGCCGAACAGCGCCACGATGACGCTGGCGGCGACGAACTTGAGTGCGGAGAACATGGGGAACCTCCCGGGATCGAGGCGCGGTCGGAGGCCGCGCTCCTGGGGTGTCTGACGGACTCGCTGGCTGACCTCCGCGATGCGCGGTGGGGGCAGCTCGTCCGGCTCGTGCAGCCAGTCCCGGACGATCGGCGTGAGATCCTGCGGCAGCGTCATGACGCGACCTCCTGGGAGATGGCTGGCGAGATGGGTTCCTCGGCCCGAAGCGCGTCCCGGAGCTTGGCCATCGCCCGGCTGAGCCGGGAGTCGACGGTGCCGACCGGGACACCGAGCGCCTCGGCCACGTCCTCGCGCTTCAGGTCGAGGAAGTGGCGCAAGACGATGACCGCCCGCTGCTCGACGGTGAGCCGCTCGAAGGCATGCTCCAGCTGGTCGCGAGCCAGCACCGCGCCGAGGGGGTCGGGAGCCAGGGGCTCCCTCGTGGCGGGCAGGTCGGGGAGCGCCCGACGGGTCCGTCGGGCCTCGTCGGCGCAGGCGTTGACGAGGAAGCGATACGACCACGCCTCGAAGCGGGCGGGGTCGCGCAACCGCGGCAGCTTGCGCCAGATGCCGAGCAGCGCCACCTGGGTGGCGTCCTCGGCGAGGTGCGGGTCACGGAGGATGCGGAAGGCCACCGCGCGGAGGCGGACGTACACCCCCTGGGTGATGACGGCGAAGGCCGCCTCGTCCCCCCGCTGCGCGCGGGCCACTAACTCAGTGTCCATGCCCGAACCGCTGTGAGCACCCGGTCTGGGTGCCTCTATAGGGTAGGACCCCGGACCAGCGCCAGAACCATCCCTCGCTCGCGAGATTCCCGACGGATGCGGGTGCTTCCGTCGGTCCTCGACTAGCCGTGGAGTTAGCGAGCTCCCGAGGTGCTGTTCACGCGATGGCCAGCGCCAGACACGATCGGCGCATCGTGTGGGCCCTCGTATGGAGCGCTGGCGACGTCGAGGAGGCGCTAGTTGTCCTTCCCGGGGTTAGTGGAACATCGCCTCACGCGGCCATCAGCTCGGTCAGCCAGCCCTGGAGGTGCTCGAGCGCCGGCACGTGCTCGAAACCCCGGTCGGTGAAGGGCGAGCCGTCGTAGCGCTCGGCGGGTGTGTGCCAGTCGAGTTCGCCATGGAGGCGGTGGTAGTCGTAGTAGACCGCGAAGCGCATGAGTCCCTCGTCCGCCGCCTCGGGCGTGGGGAACAGCTCGCGATCGAGCAGCTCGGCTTGGAGCACGCCCCAGAAGCGCTCGATCTTGCCGTTCGTCCAGGGCGAGTTGACCTGCGTGCGGATGTGCCTGATGTGCAGCTGCTCGAGGGTCCGCCCGAAGAGCGTCAGCACGCCCGGCATCCAGGTCGCGAAGGGACTGCCGTTGTCACTGATGACCTCGAGCGGGATGCCCACCAGTTCGAAGCACTCGTCGAGCCACTCGAGGATCGGCTCGGTCGACGGTCTGGGCAGGACGCGCTGCCCGATGAGGTAGCGGCTGTGGTCGTCGACGAGCCCCACGATCCAGACCTTCGTGCGTTCGTGCTCCGATCGTCGCAGCCAGAAGGGGCCCTTGATGTCGATGTGCCAGAGCTCGTCGGGCCGGCTCCGCTCGTAGGCCGGGCCACGCGGGCGGTGGGCCCCGGGCCGGGCCGCACCCAGGTCGCCCAGGAGTGCGTCGACCCGGTGATGGCTCAAGGGATAGATGCCCCGCCGGCTGAACTCGGCGGCGAGACGCTTGCTGTTCCAGTAGGTCAGCAGGCGCACCACGATGACGGCCCGCTCGACCCAGGCCGGGAGCCGCTCCCGGACCGGACCTCGTCGTTCGTGCCGCAGGGCCTCGATGCCGCCCTCGGCGTAGCGTCGCCGCCAGCGGAACAGGCTCGTGCGGCTCGCACCGAGCGCCAGCGCCGCCGCGATGCCCTGCTCGAGCGCGGTGCGGACACAGCGGATCCGGAACCGGAGGCCCGTGAGATCCTCGCGTCGTGGCGTGCCCGGTGGTCGCCCGCCGCTCGTGGCGAGGAAGAGGAACCCGGGACCCTCCTGGTATCGGTTACGAAGTGGACGACGGTGCCGATCGGAGCGTGTCATCCGACAACGCTAGATACCTTCGCAGAGCGATGTTCCACTAACCCCGGGAACTACAACTAGGCGCCCCGCGCTTGGTCCAGATCGACGACCTTCCGCTCATGCAACTCGCGACGCAAGTCGTCGAGCGGCCGTAGCTTGCCGTCCGCTCGACGGTAGCGCCAGAACGTCCAGCCGTTCGTCGGCGGGTACTCGCGTCCGGGCGGTGCTCCGACGATGGACTTGCGCGCCATGCCTCCTGCCAAGGACAGCGAGTCGTACCTGTTCCCACCCCAGGTGAACCCGCCATCGGTCTCGATCCGTGCCGTCAGCGTGTGGCCCTTGTAGGGCGTCTCGATGTCGAGCGGCGGGGTGATCAGGCCGGCCGTGATGAGGTCCTGCAGCGTGACGTTGCGCCATGGCGTCTTCTGGCCGGTTCGACGCGCTGGCTCCGGGTCCACCTGGGGCTCGGGTGGCTTGCGCAGGTCTCGCTTCGGTTCTTC
>JASFQX010000241.1:0-4329 GCA_050115215.1 Chloroflexota bacterium | reverse complement strand
TGAACTCGGTGCCGCCGGCGGCCACTCTCACGGTTCCCCTCCCTGCTTGCTCCGAGCGTAGTGGTCACGGCCCAGGAACGTGTTGGCCCAGGCGCTGGTGCCGCGGAGGATGTTGTCCTGGATGACTGGCTCTCGCTCGAGCATCATCAGGTGCTCACCGTAGGGCTTGAGCCGATCGTAGGCCTCGGTCCACACGCAGCGGACCCCGGGCACCTCGCACTCGCCGTTGAGCGAGCCACCGCAGGGGCCGTTGCGCTGGTTCTTGGCACAGACGCCCTCGGGGCACTGGTAGGCGATGTCCGGCAGCGAGCAGTCGCCGCAATCCTGGCAGTGGAACAGGGGGTACTTGACCGCCTGCTCGACCACGTGTGCCGGCCAGCCCAGGCGTGCCGCCTCGAGTCGACCGTAGAACGCGCGGCCGACCGCGAAGCCCGTCGAATCGGCGTCGAAGACGGCATCGTGCACGAGCCGGTTGAAGCGGTAGGCCAGCGGCACGCGCCGCGCCTTCGTCGGCTTGGTCGGGCGGTCGGATGACAGCTGCGGCAGGTCCCCCGGCTCGAAGAGGCGGTAGGCGCTCGGCTCGGGGAAGGAGACCTCGGCCAGCAGCGCCCGCCAGTCAGGCTCGAAGCCGACGGCCAGGTTGAGGATCCGGTCGACCTCGGCGTCGTTGCGTGCACCCGCGATGTAGGTGCCGGCGAAGCCCATGCCCCGGGCCACCGCGACCTGCTTGGCCGCGAACTCGAGGAAGGCGGCCCGGCCCTTGTCGTCGGCCGCCGCCAGCGACTCGGCCCAGGCCAGCTGTGCGTCGGACAGGCGGATCCCCGGTACCTGGTCGCCGTGGAAGACCCTGGCCACGCCCCGGGTGAGCACGTAGACGCCGGCCAACAGGGGGATACCCGGGCCCTGCGTGCGGTTCCAGGTGAGCAGCTCCGACCACGAGCGGGCGTCGTAGCCGACCTGCGTGATGGCCAGGTGGGCACCGGCGCGGACCTTCATGGCCAGCTTGAGGTACTGCGGCACGAGGTCCGCCTCGACGGCCTTGAAGGGGTTGATGGCGCAGCCGATGGTGAAGCTCGGCCCTCGCTCGCCGGCATCACGCAGGAGCGAGACCAGGCCCACCGAGTCGATGTCGAAGACGCCGCGCGAGCGTCCCCTGTAGCCCTCCTTGGGGTAGTCGCCGGACAGCGCCAGGACGTTGGTGAGGCCCTCGCTGGCCAGGCCGAAGGCGACCGATTCGAGCGAGGCTCGGCTGCGGTCACGGCAGGCGATGTGGACGACGGCCTCGCCACCCATGTCGTGGATGGCCTTGCCAAGCGTGAGCGGACCGAGGCGCACGTGGCCGCCGGCATTGTCGGTGATGGTCAGGGCCGTGATGCGGGGATCGGCCGACAGCTCGCGAGCCGTCTCACGATGGCGCTCGCCATCCTGGTGCTGGAGGGGGCCGGCCCAGGGGACCAGCTCGACCACCGTCGTGCGTCCGTCGTTGCGGGCGAGGGAGTCGGCGAAGACGCTCAAGCGCGATACTCGTCCACAGCTTCGTACATGGCCTCGATGTTCTGGGGCGGCACGTCCGGCAGCATGTTGTGGGCGGTGGCGAAGACGAACCCGCCACCAGGAGCAAAGGCCTCGATGTTGCGGCGGACGTGGTCACGGACCTCGTTGGGCGTGCCCCTGGGCAGCACCTTCCGCGTGTCGGCCCCGCCGCCCCAGAAGGTGATGGCATCGCCGAACTCGGCCTTGAGCCGGAGTGGCTCCATGTTGGCCGCGCTGATCTGCACCGGGTTGAGGATGTCCACGCCGGTCTCGATGATGTCCGGCAGCAGGTCGTAGAGCGAGCCGCAGGAGTGCAGGAACGTCTTCATCGAGCTGCGCTCGTGGACGTAGGCGTTGAGGGCCGCGTGGCGTGGCTTGAAGATGGCGCGGTACGTGGCCGGCGACATCAGCGGCCCGTTGTCCATGCCCAGGTCATCGCCGAAGCGCAGCACGTCGACGATGTCGCCGACGGACTCGATGACGTGGTCGAGCGTGTCGAAGTGGAGCTCGAGCAGCGCGTCGAGCAGCCGCTCGACGTTGGCTTGGTCCACCACCAGGTCCATGAGGAAGTTGTCGATGCGGCGCAGGAAGGTGCCCCACTCGTAGAGATTGCAGCCGACGACCACCATCAGCGCCCGGTCGGTCGACTGCCGCAGCGCCAGGGTCTGGGCCCTCAGCGTTTCCCAGAAGCCCTCGTCGCCGGCATGGTCCCAGGGGCTGTGGACGAGGCCCGACCACAGCACAAGGGGCATGACATCGGCCAGGCCGGAGAGGTCATCGGGGTAGCCGTCGAGGTAAGGGAAGTAGGTCTGGTCGAAGAAGGCCGCACCCTTGGGCATGGAAGCGATGCGCAGCCCGTCGTCGGTGAGGGCGTCGAGCGTGCCGTCGTCCTGCAGGACCGGGTCGAACCACACCGGGACCTCGGTCTCCACGCCCGAGGGCAACAGCAGCGGCTTCCAGTCGGCCTCATCGCTGTTGAACGTGCGTCCGATGTCGACCGCCTCGATGCGCAGGTGCCCCAGCAGCTCGTCCGAGGGTTGGGCCAGCTGCTGGACGACGTCGTAGACGCGCGTGCGCTGATCGGCCAGATCGAGGTGACGGACGAGATTGGCATGCGCCACGGCCGAGATGCCCGAGCTGGGGTTGGAGCCGAGGTCGACCGGCAGGCCGTCCGGCTCACGATGCTCGACGGCAGCAAGGACGCGTTCGCGCGGTGTCATCGGTGGCTGGGCGTCGGTCATCCTCCCTATCCCTCTCGCGGACTGAGGCACGTTGACGATAGCACCCGGCCTTCGGGAGGTGGGTCGTTTGACGACTGCCCGCAGACTGGAGAACGCGCCGGTGCCGATCGTGGCAGAGCCCAGGTTGCCGCGATATCGGCGGGGAGCCGGGACATGAAGGGAGGGAGCATGCGCTTCGGAGTGCTGGGTGTCATCTGGAGTGATTGGACCGACGTCACCTACGAGTCGGTTGCCTTCGCTCGCGAGCTCGGGTTCAGCGGCATGGGTGCGCATCTCACGGTGCCCGCCTCGACCATCAGCGACGAGGTCGCTGCCAATGTCCGCGCCTGCATCGACGGCAACAGCCTCGAGCTCCTCCAGGTCTGGGGGCCGTACCCATCGATCATCAGCGCTGACGAGGACGTTCGACGTCGCGGCGTCGAGGGGGCCGCGGCCATCGCGCGCCTGGCGGCACGAATGGGCGTGCCGCAGTCCGGTATCCGGCCCACCAGCCATAACCCGCGCGGCGACTGGTGGCCGCATCCGGAGAACCACACCCCGGCGTCCGAGGATCGCCTGGTGCGCTCCATCGACGAGGTGCTCGAGGTCGCAGTGCCCCTTGGGGTCGACGTCGTCCTGGAGAAGCACGCGACCTCCACGCTCGATTCGGCCGAGCGGGTCAAACGGGTCATCGAGCGAACCGACCCGACCCACGTGCGCGTGAATATCGACCCTGCCAACTTCGTGCGGGACCTGGCCACGGCCTTCGATCCGACACCGATGATCGACGAGCTCTTCGACGTGCTCGGCGAGCACTGTGCAACGGTCCATGTCAAGGACTACTACCTCGAGGACCGCTTCGTCGTCCACATCAGCGAGACCATCCCTGGCTCGGGGATGATGGACCTCGATACTGTGCTGGGGCGGACGGCCGCGCTGGGGCCTGGCGCCTACGCCATCGTGGAGCACCTGCCGCTGGGTCAGATCGGCCTGGCCAAGCGTCACCTTACCGAGCGGGCTGCGGCTCTGGGGATCGCGGTGCATCAGGGCCCGGGGACCGCTCCATCCTCAGCCCATCCAGGCGCCTCCGGTCAGATTCAAGATCGCGCCGGTGACGAAGCTGGCGTGGGCTGAGGCCAGAAACACTGCCACCGCCGCGACTTCAGCGGGATCCGCCCGGCGCGCCAGCGGCAGACCGTCGATGAAGGTCTGCGTCGCGACCGTGAAGCCGGCGTCCTGCATCGGCGTGTCCACGAAGCCGGGCGCGATGCTGTTGACGCGGATCCCGAAGGGACCGTACTGGCGCGCCATCGCATACGTGAGGGCGATGATGCCGCCCTTCGATGATGCGTACGCCGGCGCCGAGCTGGGCCCCCCGGTCGTCCCCGCCAGAGAGGTCAGCGTACAAATGCTGCCCCTGGTACCGGTCCGCTGCATGTGCTGTCCGGCGGCTCGCGCCAGGAAGAAGGTCGACTTCAGATTGGTGTCGAGCTGCCAGTCCCACGCCTCCTCGGAGACCTCGTCGAACGGCTCGCGCCTGAGCACGCCCGCCGAGAGCACGATGGCATGCAGGCTG
>JASFQX010000240.1:0-4333 GCA_050115215.1 Chloroflexota bacterium | reverse complement strand
AGTCCCCCGATGCCCCGATCGCTGATGACGAGGTCGGAGCCCCGTCCGATGAGGAACAGCGGCAGGTCGCGTGAGCGGGCGAAGCGGGTGATGGCGCGCAGCTCGAAGAGGTTGCGCACCTCGGCGAAGAGGTCGGCCGGCCCGCCCACGCGCATGGTGGAGAAGCGAGCCAGCGACTCATCGCGGACGGTCTTGATGCCCAGCCGGCGCTGGATGTCGCCGCCGAGCTTGAGCTGCTCGGACGGGGTCAGCCGGGTCATGTGGAGGAGCTCGCCCGCACCAGCCGGTCGACCTCCTCCTGTGCGGGCAGCGGTGCGTGCCGGCTTAGGCGCAACAGCAGCTCGGCGCTGGCGGCCGCCGCGTGCGGCCGGCCCACCGCGCGCGCCGCCTCCGACATCGCCTCCAGCCGTGGCTCGTCGTGGAGCAGGTCGCAGGCCTGGCGCAGGGTGTCGCCATCGAGGTCCGCATCGTCGACGAGGACGGCCGCGCCGGCATCGACCAGCTCGGCCGCGTTGGCCCGCTGATGCGCGGCCGCGTGCGGGTACGGCACCACTACCATCGGGTCGCCGGCGGCGGCGCATTCGGCGAGCGTCGAGGACCCGGCTCGACCGACCACCAGATCGGCCGCGGCCAGCGCCGCGCCCATGTCCTCGTCGAGGAAAGCGACGGGTCGGTAGCGGTCCTGTCGATCCGCGGGCAGCCGGCGTCGAGCTTCTTCCGCGGTGGCGATGCCGCCGCCGGCGATGTGGACCACCGCGCAGCGTTCGACCAGGTCAGGCAGGGCAGTGGCCACGGCCTCGTTGAGCCGCCGCACCTCCTGCGAGCCACCGAAGACGAGCATGACCGGCAGGTCGGCGGGCAGCCGCAGGCGCTGGCGCGCGGTCGCCCGATCGAGTCCCTCGAGCTCGCGGATGGGCGTGCCCGTGACCAGCACCGGTGCCGGCAGGCGCTGCGCGGTGGGCCCGAAGGTCACGCTGCGGAGCGTCGCCAAGCGAGCCGCGAGGCGAACGCTGCGCCCGGGGATCTGATTGCCCTCCCACACCATCGATGGGATGCGCAGCAGCGCGGCTGCGGCGAGCACGGGGATGGCCACGTAGCCACCGGTGGTGTAGACCACGTCCGGACGCCAGCGCAGGAGCTTCCACAGCGCTTGCGGCATCGAGGCCAGCAGCCGCAGGGGATCAAGCACCGAGTTGAACGAGACGTCGACCGTCCGCAGGAAGCGCAGCCACAAGCGGTCGAGCGTGATGTCCGCGCGCGGTACGATCTCGCGCTCCAGGCCGCGGCGTCCCCCGAGCCAGCGCAGCTCGAGCTCAGGCAGTCGGGTCCGCAGCTGGGTCACGACGGCCAGGGCTGGGTAGATGTGGCCGCCGGTGCCCCCGGCCGCGATGAGGATCCTCATGCGCGTCGGCACCTCGGGTAACGGTCTCGCGGGAGATGGACAGAAGGATACCCACGGCGGCGAGGACGACCACGAGCGAGGTCCCGCCCTTGCTCAGGAACGGCAGCGGCATGCCGGTCATGGGGATGAGGTTGACCACCACGCCGATATTGATGAGCGCCTGGAAGGTGAGCCAGGCGGTGATGCCCAGGGCCAGCAGGCCGCCGAAGGTGTCGGGCGCGCGCATGGCCACCCGGATTCCCCGGAACGCCAGCAGCAGGAAGAGGCCGATGACGGCCACGGCCCCCACGTAGCCGAACTCCTGGCCGATGACCGCGAAGATGAAGTCGTTCTCCGCGGCCGGCACGGTCAGGCCTTCGGGCGAGGGCCGCTGGCTCTGCCCCAGGCCGGTGCCGGTCAGGCCCCCATGGGCCAGCGAGTGGATGCTGCGGAAGGTCTGGTGGCCTGGGCCGGTGGGGTCGGACAGCGGGTTCTGGTAGATCTCCAGGCGGGCCTGCATGTAGTCCCGCTGCATGATGACCGCCGCGACACCCGCCAGACCCACCGGCACCAGCATCAGCATCTGCAGGATGCTGCCGCCGGCCACGAAGAGCATGGCGAAGGCGGTGAGCACGACGACGCCGGTCGTGCCCAGGTCGGGTTCGAGCAGGATGAGTGCGGCCATGGGCCCGACGACGAAGAGGAACGGCAGCAGGCCGGCACGGAAGGAGCCGACCTTCTTGCCCCGTGCGCTCAGCCAGTGGGCCAGGAAGATGACCAGCGCCAGCTTGGCCACCTCGGTCGGCTGGAACGAGGGCAGGCCCCCGATCTGCAGCCAGCGCGTGGCTCCGTTGGCCTCGATCGGGTATAGCAGGGGCGGGATCTTGGGTCCGATGACGAGAACCAGCAGCACCATCGCCACCACGATGCCGAGGATGGAGAAGCTGCGCCAGTAGCGATAGTCGGTGCGCATCATCACGAGCAGCACGGCGCCGCCGATCAGGCCCCACATCAGCTGCTCCGCCACATCGTGGTAGACGTTGCCCCGGTAGGCTGCCGCGTTGTGGCCGGTGCTGGAGTAGACCATCAGGATGCCGATGGCCGCCAGCGCCGTGGCCACGGCCATGAGCACGTAGTCCGGCTCGTGCCGCTCCCGCTCGGGGCCGTTGACGACCCTGCCGGCGGCACGGTCCTGGCTGGCGCTCTGGCGAGTCGCGTGGCTGATGGCCCGGACGCTGCCCGCGAGCGGCCTCCTGACGATCACCGAACGCGAGACGGCCGCTCGTCGTGCCGGTGCGCTGGGGCGCGGCCTGCGGGTGACCTGCGCGCGCCCGATGGACTGGCCCCGCCTGCGTGGCCGGAAGGCGCTGGGCGCCACCTCGCGCGGGCGATCGTCCTCCTCCCATGGGAAGCGCAGCGCCTCCGTCACCGGTCGGCCCCCGGCTCGGTCACGCTGGCGATCCTGGCCACGGCCGCCTTGAAGGCTGCCCCGCGCGCCTCGTAGTCACGGAACATGTCGAACGAGGCCGCGGCCGGGCTGAGCAGCACCGTTGCCGGGGCGACCTCACGGGCGATGGTGGTGGCCAGGTCGACGGCCTCGTCCATCGAGTCGGCATGGTCGAGGCGGGACAGGCCCGCGGCGCGGAAGGCGCTGGCCAGCTCCTCGGCCGTCTCGCCGATGAGCACCGCCGCCGTGACGCGTTCGGCGACGGCCCGGGCCAGGGCCTCGGGCGGCACGCCCTTGGACCGTCCGCCAGCGATGAGCACGAGCGGCGGTTCGAAGGCGCGCACCGCGGCGATGACCGCGTCTGGCTGTGTGCCCTGGGAATCGTTCACGTAAGTCACGCCCGCGACCTCGGCCACCAGCTCGAGGCGGTGTTCGACCCCGCCGAACCCGCGGATGGCCGTGGCGATGGCCTGGGGCATGATGTCGTGCAGCAGGCCGGTCGCGACCGCGGCCAGGACGTTGCTCACGTTGTGTGCGCCCGGCAGCGGGATGTCGTCGAGGGCCACGATGCGGTCGTCATGACCGGCGTGGACGAGCTCGGCGCCGGCGACGACGAAGCCGCCGCGCACGCCCACGCCGGCCGGTTCCGGGGTCGAGCGCGTGTAGGTCACGGTCCGAGCCCCGTGGAGGGCGCGATAGGCGGAGACGACCGGATCGTCGTCGTTGCGCACCAGCACGCCATCGGCCGGCAGCAGCTCGACCAGCCGGCGCTTGACCGATCGATAGGCCTCGAGCGAGCCGTGGCGATCGAGATGGTCGGAGGTGACGTGGGTGTAGACCGCGACGTCGGTGCCGCGCGAGAGGGTCGGCAGCTGCAACTCGGACAGCTCCAACACCACCAGATGCCGCGGGGTCAGCTCCGGCAGGCGCTCGATGAGCGGGGTCCCGATGTTGCCGCCGAGCACGACCGGCGCCTCGCCGGCGGCCAGGACCGCAGCGATGAGCGAGCTGGTGGTCGTCTTGCCCTTGGTGCCGGTGATGCCCACGGTGCGGGCCGGGCACAGGCGCAGGAAGAGGTCGACCTCGCTCACGACGGGGATGCGGCCTTCCGCCTCGACCGCGGCCAGCGCCGCGCGCAGCCGCGGCTCGGTGGTCGGGTAGCGGCTGCTGATCGAGGGCGAGGTGCAGATGAGCGCCTGTGCCTCGAGCGCGGCCGCAGGCTCGACCTGCGGACCAAGCAGCAGCCGGGGCTGGCGGTCTCCGAGGGCGGCAAGCGCATCAGCCAGCTCCGCTGCCGACCGACCGTCGTAGACGGTCACCTGCGCCCCGCGATCGGCGAGGAAGCGGGCCAGGGCGAGGCCGCTGCGGGCCAGCCCGAGCACGAGCACCGGCCGCCCCAGGAACGAGTCCAGGTCCAGCCCGGCCAGGTCGATGACCGGCGTCGACGATCCCACCATGGCGGTCAATTCAGCAGCCCGACCGTAGCCATGTAGAAGGCTACGCCG
>JASFQX010000239.1:0-4338 GCA_050115215.1 Chloroflexota bacterium | reverse complement strand
GTGGCCCAGGCCCTGTGGCAGGGCAAGCTCTTCCACATCGACCTCAACGGCCAGCACGGCATCAAGTACGACCAGGACCTCGTCTTCGGCCACGGCGACCTGCAGAGCGCCTTCTACCTCGTCGACCTGCTCGAGAACGCCGGCTATGAGGGTCCGCGCCATTTCGACTACAAGCCGCTGCGCACCGACGTCGGCGACGACGTGTGGGTCACCGCCGAATCGAACATGCGCACGTATCTCATCCTCAAGGAACGGGCTGCTGCCTTCCGGGCCGATCCCGAGGTGCAGGCAGCGCTGCAGGCCGCCCGCGTCGACCAGCTCAGCGTGCCCACCATGGCCGAGGGCGACACGCTCGAAGCGTTGCGTGCCGAGGAGATCGATGCGCTCGCTCTGGGCAAGCGCTCGATGAGCTACGCACGCATCGACCAGCTGGCCATCGAGCACATGCTGGGGGCTCGATAGCGGGCGCCGATCCTGCTCCCTGGCGCGCATCGACCGGGTGCAGCCTCGCTGCTGCGGGCGACGCTCGGCCTCGGCCTTGCCACCGTTATCGTTGCCTGCGTCGGCGGGACCTCATCGTCCGACCTGATCGGCACTTGGCAGGAGACCGGCACCGAACGGCTGCTGACGCTGGCAGTCGGCGGCGACTTCAGCACCAGTGATGGTGCTGCCGGCTCGTGGTCCACGGACGAGGATCACCTGCTGCTGACCGTGGAGGCGGGCGTCTTCCGTCAGGGCGACCTCGAGGCCGACGCCGGCTACCGCACCAGCGGGCCCTACGAGCTCGATGCCGACAGCCTGCGCTACCTCGAGATCACGTACGAGCGCGCCTCGCCCCCGCCGACGGAGCGGCCATGATGCGCTACCAGCGACCACCCGCAAACCGGGTCATCGTGCCCTTCGAGCTGTTCCACGACCCCATGGAGCGCCTGCTCATCGTCAACTTCAAGGGCCATGCCCAATACAACGGCATCGAGCTGCAGGTCTTCGCTGACGAGACCAAGGGCCGCGGTCTGGCCGTGCTCATGTACCGCACCGACGGCAAGCTCGACTGGTACCTGACCCCCGGGCTCACCCTCGACCAGGAAGCGGCGGCCGTCGGTGCGGGGCTGGGCGAATGGGTCGTGCAGGACATCCCCCACCGACTCGAGATCGGCCAGCAGGGCGTCGATGCGGCCGTGCGCTTCACGCTCCACGATGGACGGGAGGTCGAGCTCGTCCTGACCGAGCACCGGCGCAACCCGGGTCGGCACATCGACCTGCTGGCACCGCTCGGCGTGGGCATCGAGCGTCCGACGTTCCTGCCCTGCTTCGTGATGTTCGGTCTCGACCTCGTGCGCCGGGGCGGCACTGACGTGACGCTGCGCATCGACGGGGCGAAGCGCGAGCTGGAGCAGATCCCCGTGCCCATCCCCTATAGCGGTCGTTTCTCCTATCTCGCCCGCTACAGCAACGACCCCTTCATCGTGCGCATCAATCCCGCGACCGACGGCCCAGCCAGGATGGTCGACCCTTCGGTGGGCGGGACCGGTGGCGAGCACCTGACCTTCGTGGAGCGTGAGGGCCATGCCGAGCTTGAGCGCTTGTCGGTCTCGGCGGCAGGCCACGAGGCCTGGTGGCAGCTCGATCCGGCCCTGCCCGACCTGGAGGCGCTGGCGAACGGTGCCAGGAGCGAAGGCCGCTTCGCCATCGGCACCGACGATCTCGAGATGATCGCCGGCGAGCTGTCGGTCGGGCGCGAGGGAGACGAGGTGCGGCTGGTGATGCAGCCGAACGAACCGTGGCGCCCGCCCGGCGGACCGCTGGTCTGGCTGACGCTGCGGATGTTCCCGTCGTTCTTCCGGACCTGGACCACGACCTATCGCTGGGAGGCAACGGTGTCGCTGGCCGGCGAGGCGTCCATCCGTTCGAGCTGGTCCAGGACCGAGGGCTGATCGCCGCGAGCTCATGCTGAGCGATCGCCAGCCAGCCCCCCCTCCACGGCACACAGCACGCGACCCGCTCGCTGAGAGCGGGTCATGGCGTGCGCGGGGGTGGGTCGGGCGCCCTGAGGGGACGGGCGCGAGAGGGTCAGATGGGCAGGAGCGCGAAGGCGATGCCGGCGGCGAGGCCACCGGCGATGGAAGCGCCGTGGATGAGGATGGCCTTGCGCCGGTCGGCGGCGCGGGCGGCAGCGTCCTCCACCCGCACCTGCTCGCCCAGCTCGCCCATGTTCTGCAGGCCGGACATGGCGAAGCCGGCGCAGAAGCGCTGCTGGGCCTGGATGAACCCCGAGAGTGCGCCCGCCACGGGCAGGGCGATGATCAGACGCGTCCACGCGGGAGCGTCGAGCGCGAGCAGGGCGGCCGCGACGGCAACTGCGGCGGCGAGGCCGAGGTACCCGATCTGGCGACGGCGCCTGATCTCGGCTGGACCGATGTTGCAGACGCCTGGCCGGTACTCGCCGGCGCCCGTGTCGACGTATTGGATCATACGGGAAGTATAGCGTCTGTTTAGTGTTTGTCTACCCCTAGATGCGGAGGAGCTCTAGCTGGTTGGGGCCGCCGCGGACGCTGGTCTGGACGAAGGCCACGGCGTCGTCCTCGCCGAGCCCGAACTCACCCCAGCGCTCGCGCAGGGCACGGACCACTGCCTCGCTGATGGTGACCGGGTCCTCGGGCTCCACCTGCATGACCACGGGATACACGCCGCGTCGCAGGGTCAGGGCCCGGGCGATGGCTTCGGTCGGCGTGAACGCCGCCACCGGCACGCCCGGCCGCAGCGAGGACAACCGACGCGGCGTCCGGCCGGAGTGCGTATAGCAGGCCATGGCCACCACGTCTGGGTCGGTGTCGGCCATGCTCACTGCCGCCACGGCCAGCGCCCGGGCGTCGACGTCGGGACCAAACGACGGTGTCCCCGCCGGCGGTCGCGTGGGCCGCTTGTAGTGATCGGTGCGCTCGGCGATGTTGGCCATGGCCTCGAGCGACTCGAGCGGGAAGTCGCCGACCGCGGTCTCGCCGCTGAGCATCACCGCGTCGGCGCCATCCATGATGGCGTTGGCCACGTCGCTGGCCTCGGCCCGCGTGGGCCGCGGCGCCTTGATCATCGACTCCAGCATCTGTGTGGCCACGATGCTGGGCTTGCCGGCCACGAGTGCGGCCCGCACCAGGTCCTTCTGGGCCAGCGGCACCTGCGCGTAGGGCAGCTCCACGCCCAGGTCGCCGCGGGCGACCATGATGCCGTCGGCGACCTCGAGGATGTCCTCGATCTGTTCGAGCGCCGGGCGCGTCTCGATCTTGGCCACGATGCCGATGTCTTCGGGGATGCGCGAGCGCAGCAGCCTGACATCGTTGGCCGAGCGCACGAACGACTGGCCGGCGAAGTCCGGCGCCACCGCCAGCAGATGGGGGATGACCGCCTCGTCGGCCCGGCCGAGCGCGTCGGCAGCCATGCGCTCGGCGGGCACGCTGGCCCCCTGCCTTGAGCGGACCGGTCCTCCGCGCACCACCTCGCAGATGGCGGCGGCGTTGCGCGAACCGGTGACCCGCAGCTCGGCGGCCCCATCGGCCAGCAGGACGCGGTCGCCGAGCTCAAGCAGCGCGGGCACGGCCTCATCGCCCAGCGGCAGGGAGGCATCGCTCGGCGGCACGTCCGGGCCGGTGAGGGTCACGGTGGTGCCGGTCTTGAGCTCGACGGGCTCGGCATGGAGCTGGGCCAGGCGCAGCTTGGGTCCGGGCAGGTCGGCCAGGATGCCGACCGTGCGACCGGCGGCCGCGGCGGCCGTGCGCACGACCTCGGCCGCGCGCAGGTGGTCCTCGTCGGTGCCATGCGAGAAGTTGATGCGGGCGATATCGAGGCCGGCCGCGATGAGCTGCTCGACGTGTTCGATGCTGGCGGGGCCGATGGTGGCGACCAGCTTGGTACGACGGGACGTGCGGACGGAGGGTGTCGGGCTCATGGCTCCATCATGCCCGACCACGCCCAGCCGATACAGGCGTTCCGGCCCGGGCCTGCAGGCCCGACGGCTCATGCGTCAGCGCCTGAGGGCCCGGACATGATGCGAGGACACACACGACCGACGTTCGACAGCAGGGGGAGATGCGAGTGGACCAGACACCGAAGCAGGAAGGGCTCGAGCACGGGGCCGCGCCAGAGGAGTCGACCCCGGCGGACGGCCGGCACTGGTCGCCGCTCAGCACCTCGCGCGCCAGGTGGGCGTGGGGGCTGTTCACCATCTTCGCCGTCATCTACTTCGGCGTCGCCATCCTGACCTCGGCCGAGTTCGCCGAGCTGGCCGCCACCGATGTCATCTTCGGCCTGCCGCTCGGATTCGTGCTGGGCATCGGCCTCATCATC
>JASFQX010000238.1:0-4350 GCA_050115215.1 Chloroflexota bacterium | reverse complement strand
GCCCGCGACGGGACCAGAAGAGGAGGTAGACCGCATGCACGCGCTTCGCCGCTCGATCGTGGCCCTGGCAGCCCTGGCCCTGACCGCGAGCCTCGGAGCCGGAGCCGCGGCCACCGACGAGCCGGCCGGGGACGAGCCCGATGGCACCTCCGGCATCGAGGACCTGACCTGGCTGCTCACCCACCAGCTGGTCGACGGTGTACGCACCGAGATCTCGCCGCGGACGACGGTCTCGCTGCGCATGGAGGATGGCGACGCCGGGGGAAGCGGTGGCTGCAACAGCTACTTCACCAGCTATGAGCTCGACGGCCAGGCGCTGAGGTTCGGCCAGATCGGCTCCACGACGATGGCCTGCCTGCAACCGGTGATGGCCATCGAGCAGGCGTATTTCCGCAACCTCGCCCGGGTCGTCGCCTACCAGTCGGGCGGCAGGCAGCTGGCGTTCCTCGACGAGGCTGGCGGCTTGGTGCTCGAGTTCGAGCTGGCGCCCGAAGCGACGGTCGTCGGCTCGTGGGTGGCACAGGGCATCAACAACGGCACCGGCGGTGTCGAGAGCAACGCCTACACCTCGCTGGTCAGCGCCGAGTTCGACGAGGACGGGCGGCTGTCCGGGAGCGACGGCTGCAACAGATACACCACGACCTACGAGGTCGAAGGCGACAGCATCAGCATCGCGCCCGAGATCGCGACCACCCTGATGGACTGCGAGGAGCCGGCCCTCGCGTCGCTCTCGCAACAGTACTTCGCAGCGCTGACCGCGGCCACCACCTGGGCGATCGACGCCTCGGGGTCGCTCGAGCTGCGTGATGACGCCGGGGCCCTGCAGGTCAACTACCTGCCGGCCGGGTAGCCCACCTGCTCACCAGGCCAGCGACACAGGGCGCCGGTCGCTCCGGCGTCGATCCAGCTGGTCTTGCGATACGATCGCGCTCGTCGTCGTCGGGCCGACGTGCCCGATCAGCAGGAGGATCCGGCGTGAACTCGTCCAGGGACAACGAGCCAGCCATCATCGCCGCCGACGAGCCACGAACTCGCCGGCAGCTGCTGACCGCCGGAGGGGTAGCCGCGGTCGCCGGTCTGCTCGCAGCCGTCGGCATCCCCGCGGGCGCGGAGGCCAAGGACGGGCAGAACGTGAAGGCCGGCGGCAAGACCACCGCCACCAACACCACGACCCTGCAGGCCAGGAAGGGCCCGGCCTTCCTCTCGCGCGTCACCGGCGACGGCTCGGTCACGGGCGTGCGCGGCTACGCCACATCGAAGAAGGGCACAGGTGTGCAAGGTTGGGCCGACGCCAAGAAGGGCGGCACCATCGGCGTCGAGGGCCGCACCAAGTCACCCGACGGCAAGGCCGGCCATTTCGTGGCCGAGAACGGCGGGACCGCACTGGTCGCGAAGTCGCCCGACAAGAGGGGCGTGGCCCTCAAGACCGAGGGGCGCCTCCAGTTCGCCAAGCGGACCGGTGTATCAGAGCTGTCCGGCGGCTCCGAGTACGTCATCCCCGTGGCCGGCGGGCTGAGCGAGGACTCGCTCGTGCTGGCCACCCTCCAGGACCATGTCCCGGGCGTGCACGTGGAATCCGCCGCCGTCCTCGACGCCAACGATGGCCTGATCGTGGTGCGACTGAGCCAGGCCGTGGCGGAGCCGGCCCGCGTCGCCTGGATGGTGCTCGGCTAGGCCAGCGTCAGCTGGAGCAGGCCGCCGAAGCGGCGGGCCACCTCCGACCGCAGCTCGGCGTCGTAGGCGATGCCCGTCCCGAGCCGCATCTCCTGCGTCCGTCCCGTCCCGGCAGGGATGTGCAGAACGATCGGCGTCGACCCGGGCCGTGACCTGATGAGTCCCTTGAGCTCCTCGAAGGCGGTCACCAGCCGCTCGTCCGGCGCCGCCGCGAAGCGGATGTGCAGCACCTGCTCGGGACCCGCTTCGAGGGGCACGGTCCGCGCCGCCGCGGCCGAGGTCACGGCGGCCCCGGCCTCGTCGGGCAGCGGTGGCTCCTCGAGGTCCTCCGGACCCAGATCCTCGAAGGCCGGCGGCTGACTCGGCCCCGAGACGGGCTCGATCACCTCCTGCGGCGGGATCTCGAGCGGCGGCGCGGCGGCGCTCGGATCGTCGTCGGGGACCGACCCTGGTCGCGACACCCGGGCCTGCGCCGGGCGTGCTTGCGGCGGGCCGCCGATGGTCACCGTGATCGTGCCTTCGGGCTGGCTGCCGCGCAGCGGCGAGACCCGCGGGATGACCAGCGTCTCGGGCGGCGTCGGGCTGGCGCCGGCGGGAACCGTGCCCGCCAGACCGGCCGGCGGCCGCTGGAGACCGCCGGGCGGGAGTGGGCCGGCGTCACCGTTGGTCCCGCCCCGTCCGCGACCGTTGCCGCCGCGACGGCGGCCACTGCGACGACCGCGATCGCCGGCCGCGACGTCGCGCGCGAAGGCGTCCCGGCCCTGCTCGTGGGCCTCCTCCCAGGACCAGACGGAGTCGGCCAGCACGACCGTCTCGTCACCCTTGTGGTCGACACGTCCGGCCACCAGCAGGACCGAATCCTCGTTGAGCTTGGCGGCCACGCCGGGATCGGCGTACGTGCGCGGGAAGACGACCACGTCGACCGAGCCCTGCAGGTCCTCGAGCGTGACCACCGCCATCGACTCCTGGTTGCGCGTGATGACCCGCCGGACGCCCACGGCCATGCCGCCCACGACGACGCGCTCCTGGTCGAGGTCGGCGCCGATGTCGCCGGTCCAGGCGCTGACGTACTCACCCATGGCCTCGGCCATCTCGCCGAGCGGGTGATCGGAGAGATACAGGCCCAGCAGTTCCTTCTCCCAGCGCAGGCGCTCGCGTGAGGGCGCCTCGGTCACCGTCGGCAGGCGCTGGGCCAGGCCCGCGCCAAGGTCGTCCCCGAGCATGTCGAACAGCGAGCCCTGGCCGGTGGCCCGGTCCCGGGCCTGCGCCTGCCCGTAGGCCATGGCCTCGTCCAGTCCCGCCAGCAGCTGGGCCGGATGGCCCAGGAAGGCCAGGGCGTCGACCTTGATCAGCGCCTCCATCACGCGCTTGTTGACCAGCCGCAGGTCGATGCGGGCGCAGAGATCGGCCAGCGAGGCGAACTCCCCGCCCTGCTCGCGCGCGTCGATGATCGACTGGATGGCGCCCTCGCCCACGTTCTTGACCGCCAGCAGGCCGAAGCGGATGGAGTCGCCCTCGACGGTGAAGTCGACATGGCTGTGGCGGACGTCGGGCCCCAGGACGTCGATGCCCAGGCGCCGGCATTCGGCGATGGCTCCCGCGACCTTGTCGGTCTTGTCGCGGAACGCGGTCAGCACGCTGGTCATGTACTCGACCGGGTAGTTGGCCTTGAGATAGGCCGTCTGGTAGGCGATGAGGCCGTAGCAGGTGGCGTGAGCCTTGTTGAAGCCGTAGCGCTCGAAGGGCTCGAAGGCCTTGAACACCGCCTCGATGACCCCGGCCTCGACGCCACGCTCGGCCGCCTGCCGGAAGAACTTGTCCTTCTGCGCCTGGAGCACGTCCGACTTCTTCTTGCGGATGGCGTAGCCCAGCGTGTCCGCCTCCGGACCGGTGAAGCCGCCGAGCGCGATGGCCGCGGCCATGATGTCCTCCTGGTAGACGAAGATGCCGTAGGTCTTCTCCAGGTAGGGCTCGAGCAGCGGGTGCAGGTAGGTGACCTTCTCTGCGCCGTGCTTGCGCCGGATGTAGGCCGGGATGTTGTCCATCGGACCTGGCCGGAAGAGCGCGACCATGGCCGCGAGGTCATAGACCGACGTCGGGCGCAGCTCCTTGATGTAGCGACGCATGCCGGCAGACTCGAGCTGGAAGACGCCGGTCGTCTCACCCCGGCTGAGCAGCGTGAAGGTCTTGGCGTCGTCGAGGGGGATGGCGTCGAGATCGATGTCGACGCCGGCGTGGTCGCGGATGGTGTCGACCGCCTGGCGCAGGATGGTCAGGTTGGAGAGGCCCAGGAAGTCGAACTTGAGCAGTCCCAGGGCCTCCACGCCGTGCATCTCGTACTGGGTCATGAGCGCATCGGAGTTGGTGGCCCGCTGGAGGGGCATGAGCTCGGTCAGCGGCTCACGGCTGATGACGATGCCGGCGGCGTGGGTGGAGGCGTTGCGGGCCACGCCCTCGAGCTGCTTGGCGATGTCGATCATCTTGTGGATGCCGGGGTCGCCCTCGTACATCTCGCGGAACGGCGGGGCCTGCACGAGGGCCTCGTCGAGGGTGATGCCGAGCGTGTCGGGGATGGCCTTGGCGATGCGGTCGACCTCGCCGTAGCCGTAGCCCATGACCCGGCCCACGTCGCGCACGGCCGCCCGGGCGAGCATGGTGCCGAAGGTGATGATCTGG
>JASFQX010000237.1:0-4356 GCA_050115215.1 Chloroflexota bacterium | reverse complement strand
GCTGCCAGTCCCTCGGTCGTGACGATGTCGCCGCCTTCGGCGACGAGCACGACCTGCAGGGGGCTGACGGCCGCCTCTTCACCGAAGAGGGCTTCGATCCGCTCCGCAGCAGCGATAGCGGGGTCGTCCGGAGCGAACTCGGAGCTGTCGTTGGACATCTCCGGGCGGCCCATGGCGCTCAGCCCGATGGCCACGGCCAGGACCGCGGCGATGGCCAGCCACGGCCGCCGCGTGGTGAAGCGAGCGAGGCCGCTCGCGATCCATTCGAACACTGCTGACTCCTTCTGCCGAATGCCGGTGTGCATCCCGGCGCGTCCAATGTTTGTCTAGACTTTTGCCGAAGTATAGACATACTCTGGACAAAGTCAACCTACCGGGCAGGAGGTCCGCAGGCCTGGATCGGGAGTCGAGTGACCGGTGGCGCGGGGGCGGGGACGGCCATTCGGCAGTGGGCAGCTGCCGAATGGCGAGTCAGCCCACGTCCGGGAACTCGCGCTCGGCCACCTTCTGCACCGAGGCGATCGCGCCGAACGAGCCTCGCAGGAGCTCGCGCTGGATCGCGGTCAGCGCGGAGAGCTCGACGACGCTCGTGGGCTCCTGACCGACCCTGATGGACTCCAGCTGCGTGGCCAGACGCAAGCCCATGAGGAAGTCGTAGGCATCGGCGATCTCCTCGCGGCTGCCGCTCGGCAACAGGTCGCGATCGGCGAGCGCGTTGATCCGCTCCATCGTGTGTCTGGCCACGATGCGCTGCCGCTCGGCATAGACCCGGGCGAAGGCCACGATCGGCTGCAGCGCATCCTTGAGGTCGAAGCGCCCGCTCGACTCGGCTGCGCCACCGAGGTAGATGTTGCCGGGCAGTCGCAAGGGCGGGCGGAAGGCAAGGGCGTTGCGGGCCAGCAGATACTGGACCCCTCGCTGGCTGGGCAACGTCTCGTGGACGTGTCTTCGCAGCTCACCCACCAGCGCGGCGTCGCCGCGCACGAGGCGGAAGTCCAGGAAGACGGAGATGTCGGCGACATCCTGCCCCTCCATCCGTCGTAGCCAGCCGTCATACGTCTCGATCCAGTCCGGCAGCGAACGACACCACTTGCGCTCGCTGGCCATGACCCGACCCCGACAGAGCGGATAGCCGGCGGCCGCCAGACCCTCCGACACCCGCTCGCCCAGGCCGCGGAACCAGGCCCCCAGCTCCTCTGCGTCCGACCCCTCCGGTACGCCGAAGACCAGGCCCGTGTCCTGGTCGCTGGTCAGATGGACCTCGCCACGACCCTGGCTGCCGAAGGCCATCCAGGCGAACGGAGCCGGCGACGGGCCGAGCTCCTCGAGCGCGAGCTCCAGCAACCGCACGGTGGCGGCGTCGTACACCGAGGTCAGCGTGCTGTTGACGGGCCGGGGCAGCGAGGTGGAGCCGAGCAGGCCCGCGGCCAGCGGCACCGTTCGCTCGCAGCGCCGGGCCACCTCTTCCACAGAAGCCGCGCGAGCGATGTCGCGCAGCACCACCAGTGGGGCATAGCGGGGTGAGCGGATCAGGGCTTCCTTGTCGACCACAGCGGTGATCGCTCCGGATGCGTCCTCCACGGCCATGTGCCGCACGCCGGCCTGCTCCATCCGCAACAGGGCCTCGTAGACGGGCGCTCCCACCGGCAGTCGGATGAGTGGCGCGGTCATGACGGTCTCGACCGCGTCATCCACGGCCTTGCCCACCGCCACCACACGGGCACGGATGTCGCGGTCGGTGACGATGCCGATGGGCGTGCCCGATGTGCTGGCCACGAGGGCGGCCGTGACGCCTCGCTCGGTCATGGTCCCGGCCACCTCGCCGAGGCGCTCATCCATCGGCACCAGGATCGGCTTGACCCCCAACGCCTCGACGGGCTCGTGCAGGAACAGGAGGGACGCGCGCAGCTGCTGGACCTCGCGGTCGGCGGCACCACTGCGAGCGGCGGTCACGTCCACGAACAGGCCGTCGATCCAGGCGGGCGCGTCCTCCTCGTCGCGGATGAGCACGCCGGACAGAAGCACCGAGCGCGGACCGGACGGAGTGTCGATGGCCAGGAACTGGTCACGGACCTCCCCGGAGTCGAGCAGCCGACCGAAGACTCGCGCGTACTCGTCGGGACCGGCGAAGCAGTCGGCCAGCGCCAGCTGCTGCCCCTCCTCCACCGGCACCAGGGCCAGGAGCTCGCGAGCGGCCGGGCTGAGGTCGACGAACACGCCGCGCCGGGCAGCCACAGCCCGGAACACACCCACCGACGAGCCCAGCGCCGACGGCTCGCCGGAGGTGGTGGTCGCGGCGGTCACGTCGCGGGCAAGCAGGATGTGGCCTGCTCCACCGCCGAACTCCACCGGTTCCAGCGTCAGCACGCACTCCACGGGGCTGCCACCCGATCGCGTGAGCACCCCCTCTCGCGCCACACCGAGCACGGTGTCCTTCGGGTCGCCCGAGTCGAGCGCGGCCCACAGCGCCTCATTGCCCTCGCGCGGCATCACGTCGCGTGGTTCGAGGAACTCCAGCTGTCGTGCGCTGTAGCCGAGCAGATCGAGGAAGGTCGGGTTGGCGTAGCGCAGCCGGTCGTCGACGATGAGCAGGGTGCCCTCGGACGTCGCCTCCACCAGCGCGTGGTAGCGGGCGGTGGAGTCGCGCAGGCGCTCGACGCCCTCCTCGCGACGACGCTCGATGCGCAGCGACTGCTGCAGCACCACCAGCAGGAGCAGGGCGATGAGGCCGGAGATGCCCATGGCCGCCAGCAGCAGGTTGCGCTCGATGCGGTCGATCTCCGCTTGCACATCGTCGATGTACAGGCCGGTGCCGATGACCCAGCCCCAGGGCTCGAAGCCCTTGACGTACGATTCCTTGGGCTCGAGCCGATCGGGGTCGTCGAACCACTGCCAGACGTAGTCGACGTAGCCCTCGTCCTCCGTCTCCACCAGGTCGGCGAACTCGACGAAGATGGGCACGCCACGCGGGTCGGTGAAGCCCGAGAGGTCCTGCCCGTCGAGGTCGGTCCGATACGGGTGCATCACCATCGTGGGTGCGGTGTCCTGGATCCAGAAGTAGTCGAGCCGGTCCTCTCCGTAGCGGAGCTCGCCGATCACCGCCGCGGCCGCCGCTTGTGCCTCCTCGCGCGTCAGCGAGCCGGCCCGCTCGTCCGCCTCGTAGGCCGCCAGCACGCTCCAGGCGGCGTTCGTCAGCTCGCGGATCATCTCGCGCTTGCGCTCGAGGAGGGTCTGCTCGAACGAGGGCAGGATCAGCCCCCAGAAGGCGATGAGGAAGAGCGCCATGGCTGCGACCGCCGGGAGGACGACGCGAAGCGCGAACGAACGGCGGCGGAAGCGACCGAGGCTCCCTGCCGGCTCACCCGAGGACGGTGTGGCGGGTTGCCTGTCCAGCACGACCGTCCCGTCCATCAGCCCTGGTCCGGCGATGACGGCCGCGCGGAACCGGACCCAGTCCTCCTGGGGCAAGTCGATGCCGAGCGCATCGCTGCCAAGGCCCTTCACTCCGTGGTAGTCCGTGCCGGCACAGACGAGCAGATCGTGCTTGGCCGCGAGTGCCCGCAGCGTCTCGCGCTCGCCGGGCTCGTACTCCTCGTAGACCGCTTCGATGCCGTCGAGGCCTAGCGCCCGAAGGTCGAGGATGAGCTGCTCGAGCGCGTCCGGATCCCGCTCGTAGGCGAGCGGGTGGGCCAGGAACACGCGGCCGCCAGCGCGGTGGAGCATGGCGATGGCGACATCGACGTCGAGCCGACCCTGGGGGGCCATGGCCCGCCGGTAGCGGTCGTCGCTGCCGGTCCACCCGCCGGCGGCACGCAGCGAGCCCTCGATGGTGCGGGTGTCCACGCTCCGATAACCGCCCGTGGACGCCAGCGCGGAGACGAACTCGGGATGGTCCGGGTCGAAGCCGTAGGCGAGGAGGTGGAGGACACGGCCGGAGTGCAGCACCGTCAGCTCGATCCCCGGCAGCGCCGGGACGCCGCGGGCATCGAGGGCGTCTCGGAACCTGGTCCAGCCCTCCATCGTGTCGTGGTCCGCGAGGGCGGCATAGCGGACCCCGGCATCGGCCAACCGCCGGGCGAGCACTTCGGGAGACAGGACACCATCGCTCAGCGACGTGTGCGTGTGCAGGTTGACGAAGACGGTCTCAGCCATGGGTCCCTGGGCTTCAGGCTCACGCGCCCTCGACCGGCGCGCCTAGGTCCACTCGGCCCGTAGTCACGGGACCGTGCACAGTGCGCGGGTGGCTCCGAGCCGTCGTCCGCGGCCCGGCCGGTCCCGAGGCCCCGCCGGCGACGGCGGCACGAGCGAGACCGGCGCGCGACTGCTCGTCTTCGCCTGGCGGATGGCGGGTCGGAC
>JASFQX010000236.1:0-4359 GCA_050115215.1 Chloroflexota bacterium | reverse complement strand
ACAACACACTCAACGAATTGAGCGGCGATTCGTGGCTCTACTTCACCAAGTCGCTCCTGACCACGGCCTACCCGTCCGAGCTTGGACATGCCCAGCGCAAGGCCCACGGCGCGAACAAACCGCCACGCCTGATGGCCCGGCTCATCGAGTTCTTCACCAAGAGCGGCGAGACGGTCCTGGATCCGTTCGCCGGCGTGGGCGGGACGCTGCTCGGAGCCGCCATCTGCCGAGCGCCGCGACGTGCCCTCGGCTTCGAGATCGAGCCGCGGTGGGCGGACGTCTATCAGCAGGTCGTGGCCGCGGCCGCGGCCGAGCACGACGGGGCGGGCGCGCTGCTACGCGACCTTGGCGACGCCGACCCAGGAGGACCGCGGCGGTTCGACGCCGCCGGTTGCCGAATGGTCGTCGGTGATGCGGTGGACCTGATCGGCGACCTGGAGGACGCCTCGGTCGATCTGGTCGCGACAGACCCGCCGTATAACCCACAGCTGAAGATCACCATGTCCGGAGGCGCCCTGGCGCAGGAGCACGCGAACCGCCGCACCGACTACGCCATGGTCACCGACGATCCAGCCGACCTGGCCAACAGCGCGACCTACGAGGAGTATCTCGAGCGCATGGGCAGGCTCTTCGCCGAGCTCCGTCGGGTCCTGCGGCCGCAGCGCTACGCGGTCGTCATCGTGCGTGATGCGTACCAGGAGGGCCGCTACCGTTTCGTGGCCTCGGACCTGGCGGCGCTGGCGGCACCATGCGGGCTCGCGGCCAAGGGTGACCTCATCTGGTACCAGGCCGGGACACGGCTGCGGCCCTACGGCTATCCCCACGCGTTCGTGCCCAACATCGTGCACCAGCACATCCTCGTCCTGCGCGCCGAGTAACGGCGCGCGATCAGCGCGGTGCCGGTCCAAGGACCTCGGCGAGAGCGGCGCAGCCACGGTCGGGGCAGACGCAGAAGTCGGCCGCGTCGTGACCGGCCGATCGGTGGCGGGCCTGGGCACGCGCCGTCAGCCGCTCTCGCTCGGCCGCTGCCCCCCGGAGCTCGGAGCGCTGCATGACGTCGGCGAGCGCCTTCGAGGCGTTGCGGACCGGGCTCACCGGCGGCTCGCTCCCCTACCTCGCGAGCAGGCGGGTGCGGATGGACTCGTCGCTGGCCAGGTCGATGACGGTCAGGGCCATGGCCAGAGCCCCGTCGAACACGGCCTGGTCGGCCGAGGGCGTGGCGCAGGCATCAGCGAACGCCGCCTGGTGGGGCACGGCGCCGTGCGACTCGACACCGATGAAGGGATGGATCGAGGGCACCTCGTAGCTGACGTTGCCCATGTCCGTGGACACCGGGGCGGGCGGTTCCACGAACTCGCGTCCGAGCGATTCGGCGTGCCGCTGGTAGATGGCCGCCATCTCGGAATCATGGCGCAGGTCGGTGTAGGCGGTGTCGAGCTTGACGTCGACCGAGCAGCCGGTTGCCAGGGCGCCGGCCTCGAAGCAGTTGCGGATCTTGCCCACGAGCTCCTGCAGTCGCTCCGCCGTCCCGGCTCGCACCATGTACTCGGCCTGGGTCTCACGCGGGATGATGTTGGCCGCCTCGCCGCCCTTGGTGACGATGCCGTGCACGCGGTCAGACGGCAACAGCTGCTGGCGCAGCAGCGCGATGGCAGTCTGGGCCACGACCATGGCGTCGGAGGCGTTGACGCCGTCCCACGGGTAGCCCGATGCGTGCGCCTCCACGCCCGTGTAGGTGATGACCAGCTGCTGGACGGCGATGATGTTGGGCTCGGCCACGTCCATGGGGTACGGGTGGACCATCATCGCGGCATGGACGTCATCGAAGAAGCCGCCCTCGATGAAGCCGAGCTTGCCCCCGCCACCCTCCTCGGCCGGAGTGCCCAGCAGCGTGACCTTCAGGCCGAGCTCTTCGACCAGCGGCGCCAGCGCCAGGGCGGCGCCCAGCCCGGCAGTGCAGATGACATTGTGCCCGCAGGCGTGACCGACGTCGGGCAGCGCGTCGTACTCGGAACAGATGGCGATGTGCAGCGGCCCGGACCCGACCGAGCCCACGACCGCAGTGGGCATCTTGCCGTAGCCGCGCTGCGTCTCGAACCCCGCAGCCTCGAGCGCGTCGGCCAGCCAGCCGGCCGCCTGGACCTCCTCGAAGCCGAGCTCGGGGTGTTCGTGGAGGCGGTGCGAGAGCTCGATGAGGCCGGGGTAGGCCTCCTCGAGCACGGTCCGCGCACGAGCGTATGCGTCGGTCGTCATAGGGCCGAGTCTACGCCGTCGATCGACCTGCCAGCAGCGTCGAGTGCGGGCCCGGTGGCGTCGATGTTGACATCTGTCGGCTCAGCCGACACCAGTGGCCGGATCCGCCTCCACTGAGGGACCTCAGCGGCGGCCCGACGCACGAACGGGTCTAGAAGCCGGTGGTGGCGTTCTGGCCGCGGCCGCGCGAGCGTGCGGCGGCCGAGTCCGCCGCACTGGATGGATCGGTCGGGCCCGAGTAGCCGTAGCCGCGGGTCGAGCTCGTGGTCCTGGGCGTGACCACGCGATCACGCTCGGCCTTCAACGTCTCCACCACCGATGAGCGTACGGCCGACGCCTCGCTGCTCGAGACCGACCCGGCGGCAGTGCCGCCGCCGCCCGCCGGCCCCACGGTCGTGGTGGGCTTGGCGCTGGAGGCCGGAGCAACGGCGGGTGCGGGCTTGGGCGCCGGGGCCGCCGCCGCGTCAGGCCCAGATGAGCCATTCTCCCGCTCAGTGTCCCCTCGCACCGGAGCGCTGCCGCGGATCGTCGACGTAGCATCCTTCGGCGCCTCGGTCAGCATGTGCATCTCGCCTTCGACCGAGGCCCCCTCGTGTAGCATCAGCTTGAAGGTCTCGACCCGGCCGTTGATGCGGCCGCTGGAGCGGGCCTCCAGCCGCTGGCGGCAGGTGAGATTACCCGTGAACTCGCCAGCGATGATGGCTTCGTCGACGATGACGTCGGCATCGACCGTAGCCCCATTCTCGATCCTGACCTGCACGGCCTCGATGCGGCCCTTGACCGAACCCATGACGACCACAGTGCCGCGCGAGGTGAACGTGCCTTCGAGGTGGTCGTCCTTGGCGATGACGGAATCCTCGGGGCCGGGGCCAGCCTCGGCAGGCACAGCCGCGGGCGCAGGCGCGGCGGGAGTGGCCGAGCCGTAGGCCGGCATCGCGGGCTTGGCCGGCTGCGGAGGCAGCTCACGCATGCCGATCGGAGCGGTCGGCTCGTCGGCTGCAGGCTTGTCCGCGGACTGACTGAACATGGTCCCTCCTGCAAGCTGGACCGCCAGTGTAGGTGCAGCGACAGCCGCATCCGGGACTCCCGGGACTCCCGAGGCGCCGTTGTGGTGACCGAACGCCACACTTGTAGGCCCTAGCGGTACCTATCTGCACCAGAGTGGCCTACAAACAGGGTGCACGCGCCGGCTGACCGGGCGATGCGGCTCGCGGGCCCGGATCGGCCCCACGGGCCGTCTAACGCGCGGATGGCCTGCTAGGCTTCGGACAAGTCGTCGTCCTCGTTCGGGACATGGTTGACCGACCGAGAGAGCACGACACGAGGGAAAGGATGAGTGGCCACTTATGCACCGACCCATCGGAGTGATCCTGCTGGCGGCTGGAGCCGGTCTCGCGGGCTTGTATCAGCTCTACCTGATGCTGGTGTACCTAGGCATCCTCAACTTCCCCATCGGCAATCAGGAGGTCCAGTTCGACGAGGCCCAGTGGGGCGCCGCCCTGTGGTCCCTGCTTATCGCAGCCATCTGGCTGTGGGTCGCAGCCGGCTTCTGGAACCTGCGCGCCTACGCCGTACAGTTCGGCATCTTCATCAGCCTGTTCACGCTGATTTGGGGCTTCTTTGCGCTGCTATTCGGCAACACGTATGAGGCCCAGACGATTCCCTGGCTGCTGGCCGGTGCGGTCTTCCTGTACCTGAGCTACCCGGGTGTCCAGCAGGCCTTCGTCGAGAATGAGCGCTCGAAGCTGACGCCCGAGCAGATCGCCGCCATGGAAGCCCTGGACGAGGCGAACCGCCAGGCAGCGGCCAAGCCGCCTCCTGGCATGAGCAAGCCCGACGACTCCGCCAGCTCCTAGCTGACCCCGTTGTAGCCGGCAAGGGTCACCAAACGCGAAGCGACGCCCGCCGCAGACCTAACGGGTCCGGCGGGCGTCGTCGTGTCCGGACCCGGTCGAGAAGCCGGACGTCGACGGCCGGTTCCGGTGACCCTACGCCTGGCCGCCGAGGGCCCTGATCATCACCTCCAGTGGCGCCTTGTGGCCGGTCCAGGCCTCGAACCCGGCGGCACCCTGGCGCGCGAGCATGCCCAAGCCGTCGAGCGTGCGG
>JASFQX010000235.1:0-4366 GCA_050115215.1 Chloroflexota bacterium | reverse complement strand
AGCTCGCGCGACTGCTGGGCATCACCCGCCGCACGGCAGTGCTCGATGCCATCGCCGAGCGCACCGAGCGCGAGATGCTGCGCATGCGCGGCATCGTCGGTGGCGACGAGGTCCGCTCGCTGCCCACGGTCACGCGCTCGCGCCGGCGGCTCAGCTGGCTGTCGATCAACATCGGGCTCAACATCGTCGCCGCCAGCGTCATCGCGCTCTACATCGACACCCTCGACCAGGTCATCGCGCTGGCGGTCTTCCTGCCCATCATCAGCGACATGTCCGGGGCCAGCGGCAACCAGGCGGTGGCCGTGAGCATGCGCGAGCTCTCGCTCGGCCTGGTCAAGCCCTACGAGGTGGCACGGGTCTGGCTCAAGGAGGTGAGCGTGGGGCTCATCAACGGCCTGGCGCTGGGCCTGCTCATCGGGGCGGTCGCGACGATCTGGGACGGCAATCCCTGGCTGGGGGTCGTGGTCGGCGTGACGCTCGCGCTCAACACGCTCATCGCCGTGTCCGTCGGTGGCACCGTACCGCTGCTGCTCAAGCGATTCGGGGTCGATCCGGCGGTAGCCTCCGGACCCATCCTGACCACGGTCACGGACATCTGCGGGTTCTTCCTCGCGCTCTCCTTTGCCAGCCTGCTGCTGGCGCAGCTGACGTAGCGGGCGGTCGGGGCACGGCGGCCGCTCGAGCGTCATGATGTGGGCATCGGTCGCAGCCAAGCCATTGCCATCCGCCAGCAAGGAACAGCACAGATGACATCGCTCATCGCCGAGACCGCGCAGATCGCCGACGGCCAGGAGCCCATCGTGGCCACGGCCGTGCACAACGGCCACGAGCTCCGTCCGGAGGTCGCCGCCCTCATCGCGTTGCCCGAGGCTGACCGGTTGCGCGAGGAGGATCCCTTCACGGGCATCTGGACGAGCGTGGTCACGAACCAGCTCGTGGCCCTCCGCTCGCGCTTCGAGGTCGACCTCAACCGGCCGCGGGACAAGGCCGTCTACCGTGAGCCGGCAGACGCCTGGGGCCTCCGCCTCTGGCGAGAGGAGCTGCCACCGGAGGTCGTGGAGCGCTCGCTCCAGGAGTACGACGCCTTCTACGCTGAGACGGCGCGCATCTGCTCCGAGCTGGAGCGGCGCTACGGCCGCTTCGTGGTGCTCGACCTCCACTCCTACAACCACCGCCGACAAGGGCCCGACGCGCCGGCCGACGACCCACAGGCCAACCCGGAGGTCAACGTCGGCACCGGCTCGATGGACCGCGATCGCTGGGGCGGGCTGGTCGATCGCTTCATGGCCGACCTGCGTGCGCACGAGTTCCTTGGCCGTCAGCTCGACGTGCGCGAGAACGTGCGCTTCCAAGGCGGCTACCTCTCGCGCTGGATCCACGAGCAGTACCCGGAGTCGGGCTGCTGCCTGGCCATCGAGTTCAAGAAGTTCTTCATGGACGAGTGGACCGGCGTCCTCTCGCCCGAGGAGTACGAGGCCATCCCCCAGGCGCTCGAGGCCACGCTGCCGGGGCTGCTGGAGTCGCTCGGTCCGCTCGAGTGAGACAGCTCGCGGGCTCGGTCGGCGTGGGGGTCATCGCCCCGCCGCCCGAGACGCTCGACGCCGCACCACCCCGCCCGGAGATGGACGCCTTCGTGCGGGCGGCCTGCGAGCGCGTGCGCGCGGGCAAGCCCCTGCGGCGCAAGCTCAGCCCCTGGGGCCGCGTGCACGTCGACCGGCCACTGCCCTTCGTGGTCGTCTATCGCAAGCCACTGGATCGAGATGACGATGGCACCGAGTCGCTCATCGTGGGCGAGGCAGCGTACGTCATCGCCTCGGGCGGGCGGCGCGCGCGAGCCGGCCTCAGCGCGCTGGTGGAAGGTATCGCTCAGGCGCAGGTGGACAACTTCGGCTCGTTCCTCATCGTCGAGCTCTGGTCCGCACCGGACTCGGTCCTGCCCCCGGGCGAGAAGGCCTGGTCGACCGGCTTCCGCATCGTGCGCCCGCGTCGCAGCAGGCTCACCGCCACCATCACGTCGCTCGAGGATGCCCTGAGCGAGGTGCGGGTCAAGGGTGAGAACGCGACGGTCGAAGTCGAGATCGTGGCCAGCGTGCGGCCGCCGGGCATGCCCCCCCTCATCACCGCCAAGCGGGCCGCTGCGCTCGGCGTCCACATCATCGGACTGGAGGTCCTGCCCGCCTTCCGCAACCCCGGCCACAGCGAGACCTACCCGCTCGTCCACCGCACGCTCCACCGGGGCGTCTCCCGTGCGCTCAAGCGCGCGGTCTTCGACTTCACCCGGCTGCGGACTTCCCACAAGCCGCCCAACTACCACGCGCTCGGCCGCCACAGCGTGGTCAAGGCCGTGTGGGACGTGGACCGACGGCTGGCGCAGGTCAGCAGCGCCTTCGACTTCATCCTGCAGGTGACGCCGACCAACGCGGACGCTGCCTGGGCCGAGTTCCGGCGCCGGCGTTTCGAGGTGGCGCCGGACTTCACTTCACGGCCGCTGAAGCTCGATACGGCACTGGCCAAGCGCGAGCTGTTCAAGGTCCCCATCGAGCGGGTCGAGGACCCGACGCTGGCACAGCTCTTCCGCGACCAGCAGGTTTCGCTCGATCGCAAGCTGACCATGCTCGGCGACCGTGGGCGGCGCGAGTTCGTCTATGGCAGCCTGCAGGTCTTCGGGGGCGTAGACGAGCCATTGCTCACCCTGGCGTACGAGGTGCTCAACCGGGTGCCCTCGCGCACGCGCGGCGAGTCTCGCCGAGGAGCGGCCGATGCCCGCGCTCTCGCGGTCAGGGCCGCCGAGGAGCTGGACCGCTACCGCGAGCAGGACCCGGAGATGACCGGGGGTGCCGACATCCGCAAGGACGTCGTGGGTGCGATGGTCTCCCGTGGGCGACTGCTGATCGGAGCCAGCATCAAGGTCCCCGCTGCGCGGGTGGAGGCGCTCCTGGCCCACGAGGTCGGCACACACATCGTGACCTACGTCAACGGCAAGGCTCAGCCGTTCCGCCAGCTTGCCCTCGGCCTGCCGGCCTACGACGAGCTGCAGGAAGGGCTGGCCGTGTTCGCGGAGTACCTGGTCGGCGGCTTCAGCCGGCCGCGGCTCCGTCTCCTGGCGGCACGGGTGCTGGCCATCCACCGCATGCTCGATGGCGCGGACTTCGTGGAGGTTTTCCGTGAGCTGGACCGCGCCCACGATTTCGAGCAGCGCACGGCGTTCACCCTGACCATGCGCGCGTTCCGCGGTGGCGGCCTGACCAAGGACGTGGTCTACCTGCGCGGCCTGGTGCGCCTGTTGCGATACCTGCGCGAGGGCGGCTCGATCGAGACGTTGACCGTGGGCAAGCTCGGCCTCGACCATGTGCCGATCATCGAGGAGCTACAGTGGCGCAGGATCCTGCGGCCCCCGCCGCTTCGCCCGCGATGGCTTGACGACCCGGTAGCCCAGCAGCGACTGCTGGCCGCCCGCCAGGGAATCACGGTATTGGACCTCGCGAAGAGAGGGCACTGATGAAGATCGGCTTCATGGTCAACGACATCGCCACCGAGGAGCCCGGGTACACCACCACGCGCCTGGGCATGGCCGCTATCAACCGTGGCCACGAGGCCTGGGCGATCGGCGCCGGCGACTTCGCGTACGACGCCGATGAAGCCGTGCACGCGCGCGCGACATCCGCTCCCAAGAAGACCTACAAGTCGTCGGACGCCTACGTCGCGGACCTGAAGGGGCGACGGGCCAAGCGCGAGCGCATCAACGTTGACGAGCTGGACGTGCTGATGCTGCGCAGCGATCCGTCGACCGACCTGGGGCATCGGGCGTGGGCCCAGTCGTCGGGCATCATCTTCGGGCGCGTGGCCATGCGCACCGGGCTCATCGTGCTCAACGACCCCAACGGCCTGGCCAAGGCCATGAACAAGATGTACTTCCAGTTCTACCCCGAAGAGGTTCGCCCCCGGACGATCATCACCCGGGACCGGGACGAGATTCGCGCCTTCTGGAAGGAGGAGGGCGGCACGATCGTGCTCAAGCCGCTGCAGGGCTCTGGCGGCTCGGGTGTGTTCCTGGTGCGCAAGGACGACGGCTCCAACCTCAACCAGATGGTGGACGCCGTCAGCCGCGACGGCTACGTCATCGCCCAGGAGTACCTGCCGGCCGCGCAGGAGGGCGACACGCGCATGTTCCTGATGAATGGGCAGCCCCTCCGCTATCGCGGGAAGTACGCGGCCTTCCGCCGCGTTCGATCGGGCGAAGACATGCGCAGCAACATCCATGCCGGCGGCAAGCTACGCGAGGCGGTCATCACCGACCAGCACCTGCGCATCGCCGAGATCGTGCGGCCCAAGGTCGTGCAGGACGGCATGTTCCTCGTCGGTCTGG
>JASFQX010000234.1:0-4371 GCA_050115215.1 Chloroflexota bacterium | reverse complement strand
GGCGGGGCCAAGGTCTCCGACAAGATCAAGGTCCTCGATTCGCTCATCGAACGCGTCGACAAGCTCGTCATCGGCGGCGGCATGGCCAATACCTTCCTCGTGGCCCAGGGCTATACCGTGGGCAAGTCGCTCCTGGAGCAGGAACGGGTCGAGGACGCCACCCGCATCATGAAGACGGCCGAGAAGACGGGCGTGGAGCTGCTGCTTCCGACGGACGTGCTGGTGGCCAAGGAGGTCACCCGTGGCGCGGAGCACAAGGTCGTGCCCGTCCGGAAGATCCCCAACTCGTGGTCGGCGGTCGACATCGGCCCGGAGACCCGCGAGGCCTTCGAGGCGGCCCTGGCCGACTGCATGACGGTCGTCTGGAACGGTCCCATGGGCGTCTTCGAGGTGCCCACCTTCGGCGACGGCACACGCTCGATGGCACGCATGCTGGCCGACCGGGTCGACGCGGGCGCGTCGGTCGTGGTCGGCGGCGGCGACTCGGTCGCGGCCATCGAAGAGCTGGGCCTGACCACGCGCTTCACCCACATCTCCACCGGCGGTGGCGCCTCGCTCGAGTTCCTCGAGGGGGTGGAGCTGCCCGGCATCAAGGTCCTGCAGGACCGCACGGAGGCAGTCGCTTAGATGACGCTCATCGACTACATCGACGCGCAGGAGATCCTCGACTCGCGCGGCAATCCCACGGTCGAGGTGACCGTGGTCCTCGACGAGGGTGCCGTCGGCCGAGCGGCCGTCCCTTCGGGTGCCTCGACCGGCGCCCACGAAGCGGTCGAGCTGCGCGACGGCGACAAGGCCCGCTACAACGGCAAGGGCGTGCAGAAGGCGGTCACCAACGTCGTCGAGACCATCGCTCCGGCGATCCTCGGCGAGGATGCCTCGGACCAGGGCGGCATCGACGCGCTCCTCAAGGAGCTCGACGGCACGGCCAACAAGGGCAACCTCGGCGCCAACGCCATCCTCGGGGTGTCGCTGGCCTGTGCCCACGCTTCGTCGGTCGCCTATGGCCTGCCCCTGTACCGATATCTCGGTGGTGCCGGTGCGTGGACCATGCCGGTTCCCATGTTCAACATCCTCAACGGCGGCCAGCACGCAGCCGATTCCACGGACTTCCAGGAGTTCATGGTCATGCCCGTGGGCCTGGACAGCTTCGCCGAGGCGCTGCGCGCCGGCTCGGAGATCTTCCATGCCCTCAAGGCTGAGCTGCACGATCAGGGCCTGGCCACGGGCCAGGGCGACGAGGGCGGCTTCGCGCCGACCCTGCCCTCGAACGCCGCGGCCATCGAGACCGTGCTCCAGGCCGTCGAGCGAGCCGGCTACAAGCCTGGCGAGGAGGTGGCCATCGCGCTCGACCCGGCCATCACCGAGCTCATCGACGGTGAGCCCGACGCGGAGGGCGAGTACACCTACAAGCTGGCCAAGGAAGGTCGCTCGCTCAAGACCAGCGAGATGGTCGAGTTCTGGGCCGACTGGGTGGCCAAGTATCCGATCGTCAGCCTCGAGGACGGCATCGGCGAGGATGATTGGGCCGGTTGGAGGCAACTGACCGAGAAGATCGGCGATCGCTGCCAGCTGGTGGGTGACGACTTCCTCGTCACCAACCCCGAGCGACTGGCCCGGGCCATCGAGGAAGACGCCGCCAACGCCATCCTCATCAAGCTGAACCAGATCGGTACGCTCAGCGAGACGCTGCAGACGATCGACCTGGCCCGTTCCACCGGTTGGGGTGCGGTCATCAGCCACCGCTCCGGCGAGACCGAAGACACGACCATCGCCGATCTCGCCGTCGCCACGAACGCCGGCCAGATCAAGACCGGCGCACCGTCGCGCTCGGAGCGCGTGGCCAAGTACAACCGGCTCCTGCGCATCGATGCTGAGCTCGGTGACGTGGCCGTGTATCCGGGCCTGCGCGCGCTGGCTGGCCAGAAGTAGGTTCACGACCGCTTGACATTCGAAGGGCCTCGCACCGAGGAGGCAGGGCCGCAGGTCGATCCCACCGGCGCACCGGTGGAGGATGCAGGGCCCGACGCCGAACCGACGGGAAGCACCCGATCCGGAGAGGGTCGGGTGCTTGACCGTGGAGCCATCTATGCGGCCATGATCGGCCTGGGCATGGCGGTCACCATCGCCATCAGCTTCGGCCTGGTCATCGCCATCCAGCCGCTGGTCTTCATCTCCGCGCCGCTGGCCGGGCTGACCATCGGCTGGTACGCCAATCACAAGTCCATGCGCTGGCGCCCTCGCTGGCGCCTCTTCGCCAACGCCGGCTTCGCCGGTGCCTTCACGGGGCTCTCGCTGGCGCTGATGTATGTGGCCTTCCGATTGCTCTTCATCTATGCCGACTCGGGCTACCGGCCCGAGCCCATGGGCGGCCAGTTCGAGTGCTCGAGCGGCCCGGAGTGCACCTACGTCCGGCTGATCGAGGACGAAGAGAACCGCGCGGCGCTGGAGGAGGAAGGCGTCACCGACGTCGATTCCTACACCGCCTTCGTCTGGCGTACCTCAGGGGAGTGGACGCTGCAGCTGACCGGGATGACGCTGATCTTCGCCCTCGTACCTGCGGCCTGGCGCGCTTGGCAGCCACCCCCGCCCGACGAGGAGATCGCGGCCCTCATCGCTGCGGCCGACTGAACGCCAGGCGTACGACGTCTGGTCGTCGCCCTTGTCATGTGCAGCGGCCGAATGAGGCAGGGAATAAGGCCTCGTCCGATGACGAACGAGGATCCCGGTCGGACCCTGTAGAGGTCAAGCCCGACCGGAGGAATGGACCATGGCTGGCTCCCGCAACGAGACACAAGCACCACCGCGCCTGAGCCACGCCAACGTCGCTCCACCGCTGTCAGCCGCGGGCGTGCCGATGAGAGTCAGCGTCATGCGCGCCGCGACCGCAGTGGTCCTCGCGCTGGGACTGGCCCTCCTGTGGATGGTCCGGCGCGCCGCGGTCCTCTCCTCGCGCCGCCTCGACGTGGCGCCCCTCGACACCGCGCCCGTGGACGCCGAGCGTGTCGCCCACGCATTGGCGCGGACGATCCGGCACCAGACGATCTCCTGGTCGCGCGAGGCGCCGCCGGCAGCCGAGGCCATCGAGGCCCTGCAAGCCGAGCTCGGTGCGCTGTTCCCCCGCGTCCACGCCTCCCTCGAGCGCGAGCGCGTCGGCGGTCACAGCCTGCTCTACACCTGGCGCGGCAGCACACCGGGGCTGGCGCCGGTCGTGCTCGTCGCCCACTACGACGTGGTGCCCGTCGAACCGGGCACCGAGGACTCGTGGAGCCAGCCCCCCTTCTCCGGCGCGCTGTCGGGCGGCGAGGTGTGGGGCCGCGGCGCCCTCGACGACAAGGGCAGCCTCGTCGCCATCCTCGCCGCCGTGGAGGACCTGCTCGCCGAGGGCTTCGCCCCGCGGCGCCCGCTGCTGCTCGCGTTCGGTCACGACGAAGAGATCGGGGGCGAGGCCGGTGCGCGGGCCATCGCCGCGGAACTCGCCTCGCGGGGCGTGCGCGCAGACCTGGTCCTCGACGAGGGCGGCGCCGTATCCGATGGCGTGCTCCCGGGCCTCGGCCCGGTCGCACTGGTCGGGGTGGCCGAGAAGGGAGCGGTCAGCCTCGAGCTGATCGCCGAGGCGCCGGGCGGCCACTCGTCGATGCCGCCGCCCCAGAGCGCGGTCGGCATCCTGGCCGAGGCGGTGCGCCGACTGGAGACCGGGCGCCCGCCCGCGCGGATGGTCGAGGCGACCCGCGCCACCCTCGAGGCCTTTGCTCCCGAACTGCCCTTCCTCCGCAGGCTGGTCCTCGCCAACGTCGACGTGCTCGAGCCCCTGGTGCTGCGTGCGCTGGCGACCCGACCGGCGCTCGATGCCGCGATCCGGACGACGACCGCCGTGACGGTGATCCACGGTGGGACGAAGTCCAACGTCATGCCCGAGCGGGCGAGCGCGTGCGTCAACTTCCGCATCCTGCCCGGCGAATCGGTGGACGATGTCATCGCCCACGCGCGGGCGACGGTCGCCGACGCGCGCGTGCGCATCGGTATCGAGCCGGGGACGTCGGGCCGGGAGCCCACCGCCGCATCGCCTGCCGACGGGCCCGCCTTCGCGCTCCTGGAGGAGGCCATCGCCGCGCGCTTCCCCGGCGTCGTCGTCGCGCCCTACCTCGTGCTCGGACGCACCGACGCTCGTCACTACGAGGCGGTCTCGGAGAACGTCTACCGCTTCCTGCCCTTGCGCCTGGACGCTGACGCGCGCCAGCGCCTGCACGGTACCGACGAACGAGTGGGCGTGGAGGAGCTGGCCGGCGCCGTGGGCTTCTACCGAGAGCTGATCCGGCGAGCCCAGCGGGATCTCTGACGAGCGGACGCAGCCGCGCCGTTCTCGCGCCC